>CAZQLF010000274.1:0-4821 GCA_964594035.1 uncultured Rhodospirillaceae bacterium
GGAGATAAATTTCCCGGCGCCAGCCGGTCGACGTAACACCAGATCCAGGTCTCGCCGGGCTCAATGGAGCGAATCAGAGGATGTTGGCTGGCATGGAAGTGTTTGGTGGCGTGCTGGTTCTTCGAGGAGTCGCAGCAGCCTACATGCCCGCAGCTGAGGCACAGGCGCAGGTGCACCCACGTGTCTCCGGTTTTGACGCAGTCTTCACAGGCATGCTGGTTGGTTTGCCGGAACTGGATCTGGTCGAGGTGTGAGCATTTACGGGCCATCGCTTCCTCCAGGAGAGCTGAGGTAACGGCCTTAGCCGTTTGCCAGGTAGCGGTGCACGAGGGCCACCGCCATCGCGCCTTCACCCACGGCCGAGGCGCAGCGCTTGACCGAGCCGTGGCGCACGTCGCCAGCGGCAAACAGGCCGGGCACACTGGTCTCGAGGTGATACGGATTGCGATCCAGGGGCCAGGCCGTCGGCCTCTTGCCGCCCTGGATCAGATCGGGCCCGGTGACGAGGTAGCCGGCGTCATCGCGCACGATGCCCAGATCCGCCGCCCATTGGGTGTGCGGCACGCCCCCGATGCAGACGAACAGCCAGCGGGTCGGTACTTTCAGCTCTTCGCCGGTCTTGCGATTGGCCAAAGTAATCGCCTGCAGACTGCGATCGCTGCCTTCGAGGCCCGTGACCTCGGTTCGGGAGAGGACTTCGACATTGCCCGTGGACTGAATCCGGTCGACCAGATATTGCGAGAGCGTGCTCTTGAGAGAATCGCCGCGGATGACCACGCTGACCCGGCTGGCAAAAGGGGCAAAATGCATGGCCGCCTGGCCGGCCGAGTTTCCGCCGCCGACCACAAACACGTGTTCGCCCTTGGTCAGCGCGGCTTCGCTGGCGCCGGCTCCGTAGTACAGACCCACGCCCAGAAAGCGCTCTTCGCCGGGAAGGCCGAGACGGGCGTAGTCCACGCCGGTGGCGCAAATGGTCGCGCGGGCGATGATCTTGGTGCCGTCGGCCAGGTAACCCACGCCCCGGCCGGGCGGCAACTCGGCGCGGACTCCCTCGCGGGCCTGCAGAATTTCCGCCCCAAAGCGGCAAGCCTGCTGGCGGGCCCGCTCCGCCATGTCGCGGCCGCTGATTCCGTCAGGAAATCCCAGGTAATTCTCGATCTTGGAGCTGCTGCCGGCTTGTCCGCCGATGGCGGAGCGCTCGATCAGCACCGTCTTCAGGCCTTCGGAAGCGCCGTACACAGCGGCGCTCAGGCCTGCCGGACCTCCACCATAGATGGCGAGATCGTATTCTGCCAGCGACGGGTTGCGGTACCAGCCGAGCTTCTCCGTGATCTGGCGGATGGTGGGGTGCTCCAAGCGCACGCCGTCAGGAAAGACACAGACCGGCAGGCGGGAATGATCAAACTGGTTCATGCCGAGGTGCAGACGCGCTTCCTCCGGCGATTTCAGTTCGATCCAGTTGAAGGGCACACCGCTGCGGTGCAGGAAGTCCCGGATTTTGTAGGTGAGAGCGCAGCCTGCGGGCCCTATGACGTTGACGGCATCAGAGATTGATTGCTCGGCCATGATTGCTCCACGCGGTTCGGACTAATCAGCGACTTCAGGCGACGCCTGAAAGAGTTTGGTGAGGAAGCCTAAACAACCTTAGATGACGGGTTCCAGCGTCAAGATTCCGGGCCGAGCAGGCCCAAGGGTCCCGCTACAGGGCGCAATGATTTTTGCCGGCAGAAAATGCCGATTCTGCTGCCGTCGCCTTCAAATCCTAGCACCGTAGGCGGGTTAGAAACACAGGCGCAGAGATTTCCGCCTGGGGACACTGCCTTAGGGCACATTCGCACGGGCAGGAGTCAGCTCACCCAATCCAGAAACTTGTACCAGAGACCGGCGAAGGGCAGGAACCAGGGCCTGCCGTCATAGAGGCCGAGAGGAGCGCCGGGGAAAGGGATGGCGACAAAGGGATTGTCGGGCTTGTCCCCGGCGATCAGTTCCGCCATCTTCTGGCCCTGCCAGGTGGCCATGGCGACGCCGTGGCCGGCATAGCCCAGCGCGAAGTAGATCCCATCCATCTGCCCGGCATGAGGCATGATGTCGAAGGCAAAGTCGAGCGTGCCTCCCCAAACGTAATCGACCTTCGCATGGCGCAGCTGGGGATACACCCCGGTCATGCCGCGGCGCAGAATTTCAGCGCTCTTGCGAATCGACGCCGCGCTCTCGGGAAAGAAGGCGGCGCGGCCGCCGAACAGCAGGCGCCGGTCCGGGGTGAGGCGATAGTAGTAGAGATAGTTCTTGGAGTCGTAGATCATGCGGTTGCGCGGGCTCAGTTGGCGGGCGATGTCTTCGGGCAAAACCTCGGTGGTGATGATGTAGGAGCCGATGGGAATGATCCTGCGCCGCAAGGCAGGGGTGGCCGCGCCGGTGTAGCCGCTGGTGCCGACGAAGACTTCGCGCGCCCACAGCGTCCCGCGGGAGGTGCGGAGGCGCCAGCCGGCCAGACCGCTGCGCGGCTCGCGCTCCATGCTTTCGAGGCGCGCCCTTTCGCAGATGCCAGCGCCGGCCCGCAACGCCGCCTGCGCCAACCCGGCCACATAGCGAGCGGGATTCAGACCGGCGCTGACTTCATCGACCAGGCCGCCGTAGTAGATGGACGATCCGATCTCGGTTTCCAGCTCGTAGCGCGGCACGATGCGCAGGGAGTGATTGAATTCGCGGGCGATGACGTCCGCCTGGCGAGCGAAGGCGTCGAAATGCTTCTGCTTGCACGCCACCTCGAGATGCCCGCTCCGAGAGAAATCGCAGGCTATGGTTTCCTCACGGATGAGCTGCTCGACGCAATCAATCGACGCCAGAGACGCAGCGTACATCTGCCGGGCGCGCTCGCGACCGTAGTTCGCAATCAGCTTGCCCGTGCCGATTTTGAGGCCGGTGAGAACCATGCCGCCGTTGCGCGAGCTGGCGCCCCAGCCGATGGTTTCAGCTTCGAGCACCACCACGCGGGCGCCGCGCCGGGCCAGCGTGCGCGCCGCGGAGAGCCCGGTGAAGCCGGCGCCGATGACGGCGATGTCGGCGTGATCCGGCAACGGCTGGGCGGTGCCGGTCGCCGGCATGGACGCCGTGGTCAGCCAGTAGTTGGACTCAGAGAGGCTCATGATCTCATGATCCCGGAGGGGCCCGTCTCCCCGGCCTCGCCGGAAGCGGGGCGGAGACGAGGGAGCATTGTAGTGCATCCTGCGGGCTGCAGGCCGTGATGACCGCGGTGTCTTGATGCCGGCCGGGCCGCGACTTACACTGAAAGAATGCACGTCCATGGCAGCAGCACCGGCGACGCGAGCACCTCGCGCGTGCTGCGGATGTCCCTGGTGGCGACCTTCGCCTACATTGTGCTTCTGGTCGCGGCCGGGTTGCGGGCGCATTCCCTGGCGCTGCTCTCCGAAGCCGGGCATAACCTTTCCGACTTCTTTGCCCTCCTGTTGTCTCTGGCAGCGGTTTACCTGCATTCCCGGCCGCCCAGCTCAACCAAGACGTATGGATATCACCGCGCGGGTGTGCTCGCCGCCCTGGTCAATGCGGTTTCGCTGGTGGGGGTGTCATTTTTCATTTTTTACGAGGCCTTCCGGCGGCTGCAGCACCCGGAACAAGTGCGCGCGGGGGTGATGATCGGCGTGGCGGCCGCGGGCGTGGTGATGAACGGAGTGATCGCGCTGCTGCTGTATCGGGCGGGGCAGGACGTGAATATCCGCAGCGCGTTTCTGCACGAGATTGGAGACACGCTCTCCACCGCGGCGGTGATCGCCGGCGGCTGGGCCATCCTGGCCACCGGCCAGTACTGGATCGATTCCGCGCTTTCGGTGGGCATCGGGGCGCTGATTCTGTGGTCGGCCTTCGGCATCGTCCGCGAGACGCTGAACATACTGCTCGAGGGCACGCCCCGAGGCATGAAGCTGGAACAGGTCGAGGCGGCGATGAAGGAAATCGAAGGCGTCAATGATGTGCACGACCTGCACGTGTGGAACATCGGATCCGAGACGCGCGCGCTTTCCTGCCACATTGCCATCGCCGACATTCCCCTTTCGGCGAGCGAAAGAATCCTGCGCGACGTGAAGGCGCGCCTGCAGCGCGAGTTTCACATCGTCCATACCACCATCCAGTTCGAGAACGAGGAGTGCGAAGTGGCACACGGCTGCGTGATCCCGGTGGCCGGAGAGGGGCACGAGCATGAGCACTAGTGCAGCGTGTCGCCTGTAAGTCGTGCTCCGCGAGTCTTCTGGCGCAAGGCGGCACGAGCGATCTAAGTCACGGCCTCAGAGCAGGTTAGCGGTAGTTGACTCATGCTGATTAGTCATATAGACTCATGCAATGGCTAAGCGACTGCAGGTAATTTTGCAAGATCCGGAATACCGGGAGATCCAGCGCATGGCGCAGGGGCGGCATCTGTCGATCGCAGAGTGGGTGCGGCAGGCACTGCAGGCGGCGCGCCGTCGCGAACCGCTGGGGAGCACCCACAAGAAGCTCGCCGTCATTCGTGCAGCGGTCGGTAACGACTATCCCACCGGCGATATCGAGCAAATTCTGGCTGAGATCGAACGGGGATACGCGAGCGGCCCGCAGCCGTGATTCTAGTGGATTCCAACATCCCGATGTATCTGGTGGGGGCGCCGCATCCCCACAAGACTGACGCGCAACAATTGGTAGAGAGGCTGGTCAGCGACCGCCGGCGACTGGTTACAGACGCAGAAGTATTGCAGGAGATTCTGCACCGTTACGTCGCGATCAACCGATCTGACGCCATTCAGGCCGCTTTCGACGCCAAGTCCCTCGCACACG
>CAZQLF010000275.1:0-4026 GCA_964594035.1 uncultured Rhodospirillaceae bacterium
ATCAATCCCTATCGCGGCTGCGAGCACGGCTGCGTCTATTGCTTCGCGCGTCCGAGCCATTCCTATCTCGGACTTTCGCCCGGTCTCGATTTCGAGACGAAACTGTTCGCCAAACCGGAGGCGCCGCGGCTGCTGGCGGAGGAACTGTCGAAGCCGGGCTACAAGCCCGCGCTGCTCGCCATGGGCACCAACACTGATCCCTACCAGCCCATCGAGCGCGAGATGAAGATCACCCGCGGCGTGCTGGAGGTGCTCTCGGCCTTCAACCATCCGGTGGGCATCGTGACGAAGTCAGCGCTGGTGACGCGCGATGTCGATATCCTCGGGCCCATGGCGGCAAAAGGCCTCGCCGGCGTGACCATCTCGGTCACGACGCTGGATCGCGATCTCGCCCGCAAGCTGGAACCACGTGCGGCGACGCCGCCGCGGCGCCTGGCCACCATCCGCCAGCTGAGCGATGCCGGCATTCCCGTCAGCGTGCTCGCCGCACCCATGATCCCGGCGCTGAACGACATGGAGATGGAAGCGATTTTCGAGGCCAGCAAGGAAGCAGGCGCGATTGCCGCCGGCTACGCCATGCTGCGCCTGCCGCTGGAGATCAAGGATCTCTTCGCCGAATGGCTCGACGCCCACGCCCCCGGCAAGACCAAGCATGTGCTGAACCTGATCCGCGGCACGCGTCGCGGCGCACTTTACGTTGCGGAGTTCGGCGAACGCATGCGCGGCGAAGGACCCTACGCCGATCTGTTGGCCCACCGCGCCAAGCTTGCCCTCAGGCGCCTCGGTCTCGAGAAGCGGCGCAACGAGCTGCGCACGGATCTTTTCAAGGTGCCGCCGCGCGCCGGCCAGCAGATGGTGCTTTTCTAGAGGACCCCCTTCTAGACACTTTTGGGACTCGAAGCGGCGGATGTAGATTCCATCCTCATGCGGCGTCCCTCCTTCGCCATCGAGAAAACCTTCGAGGGTCCCGTCGCCGGCCTCGATGAGGCCGGCCGCGGGCCACTCGCCGGTCCGGTGGTTGCAGCGGCGGTTATCTTTCACACCATGCCTTCCCGCCGAAAAGTTCGCCGCATCGACGATTCCAAGAAGATGCTGCCCGAGGAGCGCGACGACGTTTTCTCCTGGCTCGCTGACTACGCCCACATCGCCGTCGGCCGCGCGAGCGTGGAGGAGATCGACAGCATCAACATCCTGTGGGCCTCGATGCTGGCGATGAAGCGCGCGCTCGAAGGCCTCTGCCTGGCGCCAGTGACCGCCCTGGTCGATGGCGATACCGAACCGCCCGGCATCGCCTGCCCCGTACGTTGTGTCGTCGAGGGCGATGCCACCAGCCTCTCGATCGCCGCCGCCTCGATCGTCGCCAAGGTCACCCGCGATCGCGAAATGGCGGTCCTTGCCCAGCGCTATCCCGGTTATGGCTGGGAGCGCAACATGGGCTATGGCACGCCCGAACACCGCCTTGGCATCGACTTCCTGGGCATAAATTCACAGCACCGGCGTACATTTAGGCCAATCTATGAACTTCTAACCACAAGCTATTGATTCGATTTTCTTTATTGACGATGCGACTCGGGTGAATCATTCTCGCCGGCCATGGGCCGGGGGATGATGGATCGCGTTATCGTGGGCGACTGCGTCAAGCAGATGGAAGCCTTGCCGGAGGCTTCCATCGACATGATCTTCGCCGACCCGCCCTATAACCTGCAGCTCGAGGGCGCGCTGCATCGGCCCAACAACACCAAGGTCGACGCGGTCGAGGAAGCATGGGATCGCTTCGACGATTTCGCCACCTATGACCGCTTCACATCCGACTGGCTGAATGCCGCCAAGCGTCTGCTGAAGCCCGACGGCACGCTCTGGGTCATCGGCAGCTATCACAACATCTTCCGCGTCGGCGCCAAGCTGCAGGATCTGGGCTTCTGGATCTTGAACGACGTGGTCTGGCGCAAGACCAACCCGATGCCGAACTTTCGCGGCCGGCGCTTCACCAACGCGCATGAGACGATGATCTGGTGCGCGCGGGGCCGTGAATCGCGCTACCGCTTCAACTACGAGGCGATGAAATCGCTGAACGACGATCTGCAGATGCGCAGCGACTGGCTGCTGCCGATCTGCAACGGCGGCGAGCGCCTGAAGGACGCATCAGGGCGAAAGGCTCATCCCACGCAAAAGCCGGAGGCGCTGCTCCATCGCGTCATCCTGGCGGCGACCCAGCCCGGCGATATCGTGCTCGATCCCTTCTTCGGCACCGGCACCACCGGCGTCGTCGCCAAGCGGCTCGGCCGGCATTACATCGGCATCGAGCGCGACAAATCCTATATCGCGGTTGCCGAGAAGCGCCTGAAGGACACGCCGGCCAACAGCGATCCGGATGTCGTCGCCACGCCCGGCAAGCGCGACGAACCGCGCATTCCCTTCGGCTGGCTTGTCGAACGCGGTTATCTGGCGCCCGGCACTCTACTCACGAGCTTCAACCGGCGCTGGACCGCGAAGGTGCGCGCGGACGGCACCCTGATCGCCGCCGACTGCCGCGGCTCGATCCACCGGGTGGGTGCGATCGTGCAGGGAGCGCCCGCCTGCAATGGCTGGCAGTTCTGGTGCTATGAGGTCGAAGGCCAGCTGAAGCCGATCGACCTGCTTCGTCAGCGGCTACGGGCAGAGCTGCACTAGCGTCTGATCGCCCCACGTCGACTTAACGTGGGGCGTGAACCAGCCGCTACTTCGGATAAACAGAGCAAGATTCACGGATCAGGTCGCTTCAACCTGATCCGACCTTGCTCTGGGCAGCTCCGCCCGCAGCACACAGGAGTCTAAAGCTCCTTCACCATATCGCCGGTGCCGCCGAAATCCTTCGGGAAGTCCTTGAACTTCGGCAGGCCGTCCTTCATGGGCAGCACGGTCTCGCCATAGTTCACATGAACGCCGGGCTTGAACTGGAAATCGGGAATGATCGCGGCATAGACATCCACCAGCTTCAGCGGCGGATGGTCGGTCATGACATGACCGCCGCAGAGCTTGCAGGTCTTGCGATAGCTCACCGGCGTCTTGTTGTAGGTGACGATGTTGTTCTCGCCCTTGGTCACCTTGACCGAAGCCGGCGGCCAAAGGGTGAAGGCATTCACCGGCCCGGCCGACCAATGGCGGCAGGAACGGCAGTGGCAATAGCCCATGGCGGCGGGTTCGCCGGTGACTTCGATTTCGACGGCCCCGCAGAAGCAGGAACCCCGATGTTTGTTGGCCATGATTGTTCTCCGGTTTGGGTGCGGCGGAAGCAGTGATCGTGGCTAGCGGCACCAGATTGGCCGGATTGTTGCATCCCGCAAGGGCCTAATCGGTCAGCTTCAGGGCATAATTGGCCACTTTCTTCATCAGGCTGGGAAGGGCCATCTCCGACAGCCGGTCGATAGGGCACCACGTGCCCTGCTCTTTCGCCCTCGCCCGGCCCGTGAAGACTTTCAGCTCCAGCTCAAAATGCGTGAAGCCATGGCGCACCAGCCCGGGCAGCGCTTCCCATTTCGCGCTCACCGGCGCCTCGGCCAGCGCCTCATCGGCCTTCCAGGGCTTGGCGCGCCAGTCCGTCGAGGGGAATTCCATCATCCCGCCGAGCAGGCCCTCCTCCGGCCGCCGGCGCAGAAGAACGGAGCCGTCGCGCCGCACGGCCCAGAAGACAGCGCCATGGCGCAGCGGTCGCGCCCGCTTGGGCGAACGAGCCGGGAGGTCGGCGGCAATTCCCGCAATGCGTGCCCGGCAGCCTTTGGCAATCGGGCACATCAGGCATTTGGGACTGCTGACGGTGCAGATGCCCGATCCCAGATCCATCATCGCTTGCGCAAAATCCCCGGCACGTTTCTTCGGCGTCAGGGTGGCGGCGAGGCGGCGAAGCTCGGGTTTCGATCCGGGCAATGGATCGGTGACGGCAAAAAGCCGCGCCACGACGCGCTCGATATTGCCATCGACGGGCGTTGCACAACGGTTGAAGGCGATGGCCGCGATCGCCGCCGCCGTGTAGGCGCCGATGCCCGCCAA
>CAZQLF010000275.1:4036-4820 GCA_964594035.1 uncultured Rhodospirillaceae bacterium
GGAGGAGTGTTTGCCAAAGGGTTAGGGGCGGTGGCCGGATCCGCGGCGGCGGTGTGGGCGCCGTTGCCGGCCAATTCGAGCAGCCCTTCCTCGGTATCGGGAAAGGGCCCGCCATGCTGCTCGACCACGACGCGCGCGCAGCGATGAAGATTGCGCGCACGGGCGTAATAGCCCATGCCCTGCCAGGCATGCAGCACCTGGTCGAGATCGGCGGCGGCGAGAGCCTCCACGTTCGGCCAGCGCGCAAGGAAATCGCGAAAGTAGGCACCGACGACCGCGACCGTCGTCTGCTGCAGCATGATCTCGCTGAGCCACACGCGATAAGGATCGGGTGTCTCACCCGGAAGTGCGCGCCAAGGCAGACGCCGGCGATGCCGGTCATACCAGACGAAGAGATCGCGCGCGACGCTCACAGATACCAGTCGTACTCCCGCGTCGCGATGTAATCGAGAAAGCGGGCGCGTTCGTTGATCTTCACCGCCGCATAGGCCTTGAGATAGGCCGGATCGAAATAGTGGGCCAGCAATTCGCCCCGCGCCACGGTCTTGAGCGCAGCAGCGAGATCGAAGCGCATGGCTGGATCGCGTTCATTGGCGCCCGCTGTGCCGCTCTTCGGCGCGCCGGGATCGGCCTTGGTCGTGATGCCGTGATGCAGGCCCGCGAGGATCGCCGCCAGCACCAGATGCGGATTGGCATCGGCGCCGGCCACGCGATGTTCTATACGCCGCGCGGCACTCGGGCCTGCCGGTACACGAAAGGCCACGCCCCGGTTGTTGTAGCCCCA
>CAZQLF010000276.1:0-4813 GCA_964594035.1 uncultured Rhodospirillaceae bacterium
GGATCGCCGAGCTGAACCGTGTCGGCATGCTGGTCGATTGTTCTCATACCGGCCTACGAACCACGCTCCAGGCCATGGAAGTCTCAACGGCGCCGTGCATCTTTTCGCACTCGAACCCGGTCACGCTCCACAAGCACGGCCGCAACATCGTCGACGAGCAGATCAAGGCCTGTGCACGCACCGGCGGCGTGGTCGGCATCAACGGCATCGGCCTGTTCCTGGGCGACCCGGCGGCAGCCACGCCGACGATGGTGCGCGCGATCACCTATGTGGCCGATCTCGTCGGCATCGACCATGTCGGCGTGTCGCTGGACTGGACGCCGGAGAATCTCGAGGGCCTGACCGCGGCCCATCCGCGCTTCTGGCCGCAAAGCGAAGGCTATGGCCAGGGATCGAACATGCGGGTTGCCGCACCGAGGCAGCTGCCGGAGATCACCGAGATGCTGCTCGACCGCGGCTATGGCGACGAGGATGTGCGCAAGGTGATGGGCGGCAATTTCCGTCGGGTCGCGGCCGCCGTCTGGAAATAGCGCGGGCTATACCGGACCTGCTGCCGCGCCAGTTGTCGCAACCAAGCGGGAATTCTATAGTCGCGTGAATTGGAACGGTCCAATTCCCTGGGCCTGTTCTTCTAACTCATTGATTTCTTAGGGGTAACCCATGTCCCTGCACGTCACCGGCAATCGCCGAGGCTTCCCTTCCGGGATGACGGCCGTCACCCGCTTCGACGATCCCAAGGAGCCGACCGGCATCTCCTTCGGAGTGCTGAAGCTCGCGGCCGGCCAGTCGACGGAGATCGAGGCAAAGAGCGAGACAGCCTGGCTGCTGATGCAGGGCCGCTGCGAGATTACCGCGGGCAATCAGAGCCGCAGCTTCGAGCGCAACTCGATCTTCGATGAATCGCCGAGCTGCCTGCATGCCGCAGCCGGCGAGCGGGTACGGATCAAGGCCGGCAGCGATTGCGAGTTCACGGTCTACGCCACTGCCAACACGGCGCATTTCCCCAGCCGCTTCTATGGGCCCGAGGACGTGCCGAACGAGCATCGCGGCAAGGGCCAGGTGGGCGATGCCTGCTATCGCTATGTCCGCACCATCTTCGACCGGCGCAATGCCGATCCGAAGGCCGAGCTGGTGCTGGGCGAGGTGGTGACCATGCCCGGCCGCTGGTCGAGCTATCCCCCGCACCATCATCCGCAGCCGGAGATTTATCACTACCGCTTCACCAAGCCGCAGGGTTTCGGCCATGCCGAGCTGGGCGACGAGGTGTTGAAGGTCCGCCAGTACGACACGGTGAAGATCCTCGACGGTCTCGACCATGCCCAATGCGCGGCACCGGGCTATGGCATGTATTACGCCTGGGTCATCCGCCATCTGCCGGACAATCCTTACGGCATCCCCGAATTCACCGAAGAGCATCGCTGGACCACGGATCCCAAGGCCGATTACTGGAAGCCCCAGGGACTCTGATGGAGGCTGGTTTCGATAAAGAGGCTGGCCTCGACGTCGTTACGATCGGGCGGGTCTCGGTCGACCTCTACGGCCAGCAGACCGGTGGCCGGCTCGAGGATATGGCGAGCTTTGCCAAGTATATCGGCGGCTGTCCGGCCAACATCGCCGTGGGCACCGCGCGGCTTGGCCTCAAATCAGCGCTGCTCAGCCGCGTGGGCGACGAACATATGGGCCGCTTTGTACGCGAACAGCTCGCCCGCGAAGGTGTGGACGTCCGCGCGCTGAAGACCGACAAGGACCGGCTGACAGCGCTGGTCATCCTCGGCATCCGCGACCGTGAAACCTTTCCGCTGATTTTCTTTCGCGAGAACTGCGCCGATATGGCGATCGAGGCAGGTGATGTGGATGAAGCCTTCATCGCCTCGGCCCGCGCCGTGGTGGTGACGGGTACCCATTTCTCCACGCCCACGACCGCCGCTGCCAGTTACCGCGCCATGGAAATCGCCCGGCGCCACGGCCGCAAGGCGATCTTCGATATCGATTACCGCCCGGTGCTCTGGGGTCTCACCGGCCGTGGCCTGGGCGAGAACCGCTTCGTCGACAATGCCGAGGTGACGCGCCGGCTTCAGGCGATCCTGCCCGGCAGCGATGTGATCGTCGGCACAGAGGAAGAGATCCATATCGCCGGCGGCAGCACCGATACGCTCGCCGCCCTTCACCGCATTCGCAGCCATACGCCCGCGCTGATCGTCCTCAAACGTGGCGATCAGGGCTGTATTGCCTTCGAGCGCGAGATTCCGGCGCGGCTCGACGATGGCCTGGTCGCCCCCGGCTTTCCCATCGAGGTCTACAATGTGCTGGGCGCGGGCGATGCCTTCATGAGCGGATTTCTCAGCGGTTATCTGCGCGGCCAAACAATCGAGGAATCCTGCCGGCTGGCCAATGGCTGCGGCGCGCTGGTCGTCTCGCGCCATGGCTGCGCGCCGGCGAGCCCGACGGCGGAGGAACTGCGCTATTTCCTTGAGCATGGCAGCGCGGAGCGCGAACTGCGCCATGATGCAGCCCTCAACCATCTGCACCGTGCGACCACGCGGCGCGGCGATTGGCCCGAGATCTGCGCACTTGCCTTCGATCACCGCGTCCAGCTCGAGCGCATGGCGGCCAAGCACCACCAGCCGCTTTCCCGCATCGCCGATCTCAAGCAGCTGATCTATGCCGCGGCCTGGCGTGTCGCCGGGGGCAAACCGTACTTTGGAATCCTGGTGGATGAGCGCTTCGGCCGCGCGGTGCTGGAAGAGGCCGGTGACCGCGATCACTGGGTGGCGCGGCCCCTCGAACTGCCGGAAGTCACACCTCTGGCCTTCGAGGGTGGGCGCGATCCCGCTGTCATCATGCGCGAATGGCCATCAACCCATGTGGCGAAGTGCCTAGTCTATTGGCATCCCGACGATCCGCCGGCCATCGCCGATGCCCAGCGCCGCCAGATCGCCATGCTGGATGAGGCCTGCCGGGCTAGCGATCGCGAGCTGCTGCTGGAAATCATCACCGACAAGAAGAACCCCGGCGATGCGAAAGCCGTCGCCGCGATCATGGGTGAGATCTACAAGCTTGGCGTGAAGCCGGATTGGTGGAAGCTCGCCGCACCCAACGACGCGGCCGGCTGGACGCTGCTCGATGCGACGATCGAGAAACACGATCCCTGGTGCCGTGGTGTACTGCTGCTCGGCCTCGATGCGCCGGAAGCCGATCTTATCCGCCAGCTCACCGCTGCCGCGGCACATCCGATCTGCAAGGGCTTTACCGTGGGCCGCAGTATCTTTGGCGCCGCCGCGGAAGCCTGGTTTGCCGGCACGATAGGCGATGACGAGGCTGTCAACCAGATCGCAGGGCGTTACGGCCGGTTGATCGCAGCCTGGCAGGCCGCCCACCAGGCCGGCGCCACATCGCGCCCGGTCCCCAAACGCAGCGTCGGGTAATCCCATGCCGAAAATGACCATGGCCCAGGCTCTTGCGCGTTACCTCGCCGCGCAATGGACCGTGATCGATGGCGAGGAGAAGCCGCTTTTCGCCGGCGTCTTTGCCATCTTCGGCCACGGCAATGTGGCGGGCTTCGGCCAGGCGCTGGCCGAGATCGGCAACACATTGCCCACATATCGCGCGCATAACGAACAGGCCATGGCCCATGCGGCCATCGCATTCGCCAAGGCGAGCAACCGCCGGCGCATGATGGCCTGCACCACCTCCATCGGCCCGGGCGCCACCAACATGGTGACGGCGGCTGCGGTGGCGCATGTCGATCGATTGCCGGTGTTGCTGCTGCCCGGCGACATCTTCGCCAATCGCCGGCCCGATCCGGTGCTGCAGCAGATCGAGAATTTCAGCGACCCGACCATTTCCGCCAATGACTGCTTCCGGCCGGTGTCGCGCTACTGGGATCGCATCACCCGTCCCGAGCAGCTTCTGGCGAGCCTGCCGCAAGCCTTGCGGGTTCTGACCGATCCCGCCGATTGCGGACCGGTGGTGCTCGCTCTGCCGCAGGACGTGCAGGCGGAAGCCGGCGAGTACCCCGAGAGCTTCTTCGAACGGCGCCTGCATCGCCTGCGCCGGCCGGGTCCCGACCAGCGCGACCTAGCCGATGCGGCGGCCGCGCTGCGCAAGGCAAAGGCACCGATGATCATCGCCGGCGGCGGCGTGCATTACAGCGAGGCGGCCGGCGTGCTGGCAGATTTCGCCGGGCGTCACGGCATTCCCGTGGGCGAGACCCAGGCCGGCAAGGGGGCGCTACCCTGGACCCATGAGCTGAACATGGGCTCCATCGGCGTCACGGGCTCAGCCGCCAGCAACGAACTCGCCCGCAAGGCCGATGTGATCCTGGCGGTCGGTTCGCGCCTGCAGGATTTCACCACCGGCTCGCAAGCGCTCTGGTCCGCCGATGCGACGCTCATCCAGCTGAACGTCGCGGCCTTCGATTCCACCAAGCAGAACGCGCTGCCGCTTGTCTGCGACGCCAAGGCAGGGCTCGACGCGCTCGATGGCGCGCTCGACAGCTGGCGCGCGCCGGCGGCGTGGACCAGGAAGGCGGCTTCCGCGCGCGAATCCTGGCAGACGGTTGTCGATCGCGTCACATCGCCGCCCAAGGGCAATGCCCTTCCCTCCGATGCCCAGGTGCTGGGTGCGGTGAACCGCAAATCGGGCGCAAGCGACATCATGGTGTGCGCCGCCGGCGGCCTGCCCGGTGAACTGCACAAGCTGTGGCGCACCGCCGATCCCAAGGGCTATCACCTGGAATACGGCTATTCCTGCATGGGCTATGAGATCGCCGGCGGCATGGGGGTGAAGCTCGCCTTCCCCGACCGGCGCGTGA
>CAZQLF010000277.1:0-4811 GCA_964594035.1 uncultured Rhodospirillaceae bacterium
GTGAAGAGTTTGGAGGCGGCGGCCAGGTTGCTCAGTTTCAGCCGGGCCGCCGACGAACTCGGGGTAATTCCGGCCGCCATCAGCTATCGGGTGCGCGACCTTGAAGATCAGCTGGGCGTGCAGCTGTTCCAGCGCACCAGCCGTGTGGTGGAACTGACCGACGCCGGTCGCCAGCTGCTCGTGGGTGTGACCGAGGCGCTCGATGGCATTGCCCGGACGGTGGCACGCCTGCGCAACGCGGAATCGCGCCCGCGCCTGACGGCGACGACCTCGCCCTCCTTCGCCTCGAAATGGCTGGTGCCTCGCCTGCATCGTTTTCTTGAGCGCTATCCCGATGCCGATGTGCGCATCGACGTGTCCGATCGCCTGGTCGACATCGCTCATGAGGAGGTCGATATCGGCGTGCGCTTCGGCAAGGGCCAGTATCCGGGCCTGCGCATCGATCGCCTGTTCGATGAGATCATTTTTCCGGTTTGCAGCCCGAAGCTGCTGAAAGGCTCGCGGCCGCTGAAGCAGCCGCGCGATCTGCGCCACCACACGCTGATCCATGTCGATTGGCAGGCGGCCTGGGCGACATGGCCGGATTGGCGCATGTGGCTGCTTGCGGCGGGCTTGCGCGATCTCGATGCCCAGCGCGGCCTGCATTTCACCCATACGGCGCTGGCTATCCAGGCGGCCATCGACGAACAAGGCGTGGCGCTCGCCGAATCGACATTGGTCGCCGACGACCTCGCCTCGGGGCGGCTGGTGCGGCCTTTTGAGATGTCGATCAAGGGCCCGGCGGAATTCGGTTACTACGCGTTGACCTCTCCGACGGAGACGCGTCCGCTGGTGAAGGCCTTCCGCGACTGGCTCGTCGCCGAAGCCGGCCAGATGCGGGCTGAGATGGCCCGCGCCAGCGCGGCCCAGACGGCCAAACGTGATCTCGCGGCCACGCTGGCGTAAGCAGAACTAGGCCGGCAGCGCCGAAAGCTTGGGCGCCGCCGCCGCCTCACCTTCCGCGCCGTTGCGCAGGTCGGCAATCAGGGTTTCGACGACGGCGGAATGCTGGATGCCGCGCCGCGTGATGATGGCGAAGGTGGCATCGAACCACACCGCATCGTCGCGCAGCCGGCGCAGCATGCCCTTCCCGGCGAGCAGGTCGCCGAAATGGGCGGGCAGGAAGCCGATGAAGGGGCCAGCCAGCGTCAACAGGGCCGTGGCATCCATGCTGTAGATCACCGCGGAGTTGCCAGAAGGCCCGAGAATTTCCTGCTGCAGATCCGGGTTATAGCCGCGCGTCACCCGTGCCACATGCGCCAGCTCGTCGACGGCAATATCGCTGCGGCTGAAGAAGGGATGGCGCGGGCCGCAATAGAGGTAGTTGCGCTCGATGAACAGGTCTTCGTATTTCAGGCCCGAGGCGCGCTGGTAGAACGCGCCGATGGCAAGCTCGTAGCGCCCCTCCAGCACGCCGCTCTCCAGCTCGTTCGGCGGATAGACGTGCAGCGTCAGGGAAACATCGTTTTCCCGCGACAGGAAACTCTCCAGCGCGCGATGGATCGGCGATCCGAGGTTGGTGGCCACCGCATCGGCCAGGCCCACAGTCAGCCGGCCGCGCAAACCTTCGCGCAGGAAGCCTACGCTGCTGCGGAACTGGTCATGGGCGCTGAACAGATCGAGCGCCGCGCGATAGACCTGTTCGCCCGCCGGCGTCAATTGGAAGCCGCTTCGCCCGCGCTGGCATAGCCGCACGCCGAGGCGGGCTTCCAGATCGCTCATATAGGTGCTGATGGAGGCCTGGCTGATGCCGAGCTCGGCCTGTGCTGCGCTGAAGCCGCCATGCTCCACGACGCGGGTAAAGACCCGCAGCAGCTTCACATCGACATCACTCAGCCGGCCCTTCATCTCTCGCCTCCACATTGCCAGTTCCGCTGGGCGAGTTTACGCGCATTTTGGAGGCGAGAAGCGCGTTCTCAGCGTTTCATGATTTCTTTGAATCGCTCGGCAATGACCAGGATTTCCGCATCCTCGATCACGTCCATGACGATGGCGAGCCGATCGCCCTCCACCACCGCAAGGATTGCGGGATCACCCGCAGCCAGCTTGTCGGCGGCCTCGCTCGCGGTCAGTGCCGTTTTGCCCTTGTCGAATTTGATGACGAGGCAGTTCACCGGATCGGGGATCAGGCGCTCATCCATGGTGAAGCACATGGGAGAAAGTTCGAGGCCGGGCAGGCCCGCAAGCTTGCCCTCCAGCAGATCGGCCTGGCGCACATAATTGGCGAAGCGTGCCTTGTGATCGGTCTTCAGCCATTCCTCGAGCGCCACCACCACGGCAACGATGGTCTGGCGGTCCATTTTCAGCGGCCGGCCGTATTTCAGGTACTTGCCGGATTCGTAGCGGGTGAAATGGACATTGGCGATGGCCGGGATCAGCTCCTTGCGCGCCAGGATGAAGCCGCCGGCATTCGGCCCGCCGAAATACTTGGCGCTGATGGCAACCATGTCGCCGCCGCGCTTCAGGTACCCTGCCATCAGGCCGGTCGGATAGTTCATATAGGCCGCATCGACGAAGACCGGCACGCCTCGCTTATGCGCCATGGCCGCGACCTGCTCGAGGCCGAGCGTGCCGGGCTTGCCGTCGAGATGGGCGGGATGGATCACCATCGCCGTGCGTTCGCCGAGCGCCTGCTCGAACTGGTCGGCGCGCGTGCCGTTGGCCGATCCCACCTCCACCAGCTTCGCACCAGTCATGGCGACCTGTCGGTCATACTTGTAGCGATGGCCCGCCTGGATCAGCACCTCGGACTTCATGCCTTTGGTCTCGGGAAGCTGCTCCGACTTCGTGCCATCGGCACCCGCTAGACAAGCGGCTGTGCCCAGCATGATGGCGGCCGCCGCCCCTGGCGTGACGCGAGCCGCCTCCGCACCCAGCAGCCTGGCGATGTGCTGACCCGATGTATCCAGCAGGTCGATCAGGCGCACGAAACTCTGGTTTGCTTCCGCCATCGCTGCCCACACCCCGGGCGAGAGCCGCGAGCCGCCCAGATCGGTATAGATGCCGCAGGCATTGATGACGGGCTTGGTGCCGAGGCGGTGGAACAGCGAGGCGGTCGTGGTCGAACCGACGGTCGGGCGCGCGGTCATAGGAAAGCCTTCATGATGGTGAGCCAGGGGATTGAGGCGAGGCTACCTTGCAACGCCGGCCCCGATCCATAGGATGGGAAAATACCGATGTAATCTTCGGGCCGAGCTCGAGAGCCGTCCCAAAGTGAACATCGGCAATCGGGAATGTTTCCTCTGCCGCCGCCTGCGGAACACTCGCCAGTGACCAGGAGCATGCCATGCCGACAGCCAAGCCCCGCAAGGAAGTCATCGGCGGTCCCAACGCCGAGGGCCTGCCCTTCTCGGAGGCAATCCGCCTGGGCAATCTGGTGTTTGTCTCCGGCAATATCGGCTTCGACGAGTCTGGCAAGATCGTACCCGGCGGCATTGGGCCGGAGACCCGCCAGACCTTCGCCAATATCGAGAAGGTGTTGAAGCAGGCGGGCTGTAGCCTGGACGACGTGGTGAAGGTGAGCGTAGTGCTGACCGATCCCGCGGATTTTGATGGCTACAATGCCGTCTATCGCACGCTCTTCACCCACGAACCGCCGGCACGCGTAACCACGGCCGGCACGCTCACCATCGATGCTCGGCTCGAGGTCGACGTCATCGCTGGTGTGGGTGCGGGCCGCAAGCCGGCCGCGGCGAAGAAGAAATCAGCGAAGCGGCGCACACGCCGCTAGAACGCTAGGGCAGCGCGCGCAAATACCGGACCGGACGGCCGGGCGCCACGGCCTGGGCTGCGTGCAGGATGGTGTTGGCATCGAGCCCGTAATGGCGATGGAGATCGGCGAGGCTGCCGGTCTGGCCGAAATGCTCGACGCCCAGCGTTTTTGTGCGATGCCCATATACGGCGCCGAGCCAGGCAAGCGTGGCCGGGTGGCCATCGAGCACGCTGACGATGCCGCAGTCGCGCGAGAGCGGGGCCATCAGCCGTTCGATATGGCTCATGGCGTTTACCTGGCCACGCTGACGCGCACGCTCGGCTGCGGTCCAGCCGGCGTTGAGCCGATCGGCCGAAGTGATGGCGAGCAGGCCGACATCGCGCCGGTCTTCGCTCATCAGCCCCACGGCCTCGATCGCCTCGGGTGCTGTGGCACCCATATAGGCGACGACCACCTGGCAGTTCGGGCCGGGCTTTCGCACCCAATAGGCACCGTTGACGATATCACTCGCCAACGCAGCGCTCATTTCGCGGCTCGGCTGCTCGATCGGCCGGGTCGAAAGCCGCAGATAGACCGAGCCGCCGGTCTGGTCGCGTAGCCATGTGGTCTCGTCGGGATCGCCTTCGCCATCGCGCTGCATATAGTCGAAGGCCCAGCGCATGATCACCGCGAGCTCATCGACATAGGCGGGCTCGAAAGCGGCGAGCCCGTCCTGGGCGATGCCGATCAAGGGCGTGGCGATGGATTGATGGGCACCACCTTCGCCGGCCAATGTGATGCCCGAGGGTGTCGCCACCACCATGAAGCGGGCGTCCTGATAGCAGGCATAGTTCAGCGCATCGAGGCCGCGCTGGATGAAGGGGTCGTAGAGCGTGCCGATCGGAAGCAGCCGCTCGCCATTGATGGAATGCGACAGGCCCAGTGCCGACAGCAGGATGAACAGGTTCATCTCGGCGATGCCGAGCTCGATATGCTGGCCCCTCGGCGAGAACTCCCAGGCAAATGTCGAAGCGATCTTCTCCTTCTTGAATGTGTCGGCGAGCGATTCTCGCGCATAGAG
>CAZQLF010000278.1:0-3264 GCA_964594035.1 uncultured Rhodospirillaceae bacterium
GCCACGTGTTCTCCATCTACGGTCTCCCGATGGTGACCGGCTTCGACTATCGCGCTCATCCCAACAGCTTCTTCGGCCTGCTCTACATGCCGGCCACGTGGCGCGCCCCCGATCTGGTGAGTGCCGCCGCACGCCAGGGCATCCGTCTGCGCGCGGCAGAAGCCTTCAGCACCGATCAACCCGCGCCGCAAGCAATCCGCCTTTGCATCTGCGGGCTTGCCGATGTCAGCCGGATGATCGAGGGCCTTGGGCGCATTGTTGCCCTGCTGCATGAGGGGCCGACGGCGGATAATCTGCTGGTCTGATCCGAACCCGGGAGCAGACCATGGACAAGGCTCACTACTACGCGCTGCGCCTCGACTGGACCGGCAGCCGGCAGGGCCCAACTCTGAAATATGAAACCTATTCGCGCGAATACCGCATCGAGATAAACGGCAAACCGGCGCTCAGCGGCTCCGCCGACCCGACCTTTCTGGGCGATGCCTCGCTACTCAATCCTGAGGAAATGCTGCTTGCCGCACTCTCCTCCTGCCACATGCTGAGCTATCTCGCGCTCTGCGTGCGCTCGCGCATTGCCGTCAGCGCCTATTCCGACGATGCCAGCGGCACGATGAGCGAGAAGGCCCCGCACCGCATGGGCTTCGTCGAGGCGGTGCTGCGCCCACGGGTGACGGTGGCCGCGGGCACCGACCTGGCCAAGGCAGAAGCACTCCACGACAAGGCCCATGAACTTTGCTTCATCGCCAATTCGGTGAACTTCTCCGTACGGCATGAAGCGGAGATCGTGGTGGCATAGGCTCGCTCGGCCGTCGTCACAATCTCCTGCCGTCATGCTTGGCCGGCCGCCCCTGGCCGAGCCTTGGGGCCAAGCCGAGCATCCACGGCTACTTTCTTCATTTGCCAAGTTGTGGATGCCCGGCTCAAGCGCCGGGCATGACGAATGAGTGTGGCCCTTACGCCGCGCTGGCGGCTTCGATGGCCTTCGCCACGTCGTCGACCACGCGATGGACGAGCTTTTCGTCTTCGCCTTCGGCCATGACGCGGATCACCGGCTCGGTGCCGGATTTGCGAATCAGCAGCCGCCCGCTCTTGCCGAGTGCTGCCTCGGCGCTGCGGATCGCCTCCTTCACCTCGTGGGCATCGAGCGGCGCGCCGGCTCCGTTGAAGCGCAGGCTGCGCAGCCGCTGCGGCAGAGGCGCAAACAGGCGGCCGGTCTCGCTGGCCGGCTTGCCGGACGCAACCAGCACCGCCAGCACCTGCAGGGCTGCGATCAACCCGTCGCCGGTGGTGACGTAGTCGGAGAGGATGATATGGCCCGATTGCTCCCCGCCGACATTGAAGCCGCCGGCACGCATGCGCTCCACCACATAACGGTCGCCCACCGGCGTACGATGCAGGGCAACCCCGAGTCCGGAAAGGAAACGCTCCAGCCCGAGGTTCGACATGACGGTGGCGACAACAGCCGCACCCGCTAGCCGGCCGCTTGCGGACCAGGATCGGGCCACCAGGGCCATGAGCTGGTCGCCATCGAGGATTTGGCCCTTTTCGTCGGCCAGGATCAGGCGGTCGGCATCGCCATCGAGCGCAATGCCAAGATCCGCGCCATGGCCAATCACCGCTTCGCACATGGTGGCGGGCGATGTGGCGCCGCAACCGCGGTTGATGTTGGTGCCGTCGGGCTCGACCGCGAGGGGGATCACCTCGGCGCCCAGTTCCCACAGCACCGTCGGCGCCACGCGATAGGCCGCACCATTGGCGCAATCGATGACGATCTTGAGGCCTTCGAGGGTCAGCCCCTTGGGAAAAGTATTCTTGACGAACTCGACGTAGCGCCCGCCGGCGTCTTCCCGCTCCAGCCGCTTCGCCCGGCCGAGATTGGCCGATGTCGCAAGCGGCGCGTTCTTCGCCTGCATGCGTTGCTCGATCACCGCCTCGACTTCGTCGGAGAGCTTGTAGCCGTCGGGCCCGAACAGCTTGATGCCGTTGTCCTGGAAAGGATTGTGGGACGCGGAGATCATCACGCCGAGATCGGCGCGGAGCGAGCGTGTCAGCAGCGCCACCGCCGGTGTCGGCATGGGCCCGAGCAGCATCACATCCATGCCCATGGAGACGAACCCCGCCGTCAGCGCGGGTTCGAGCAGGTAGCCCGAGAGCCGCGTATCCTTGCCGATGACGACGCGATGGCGATGGTGGCCACGCTGGAATTGGGCGCCCGCTGCCAGCGCCAGTTCAAGCGCGGTGCGCGCGGTGATCGGCTCGACATTGGCCGTGCCGCGCACGCCGTCGGTGCCAAAGAGCCTGCGAGTCATGGGCGGGATGATACGCTCGTGGCGGATTCCTGCCAAATCGCCAGCGCCCGCCAGATGGCCAGGGCCTGGCGGGTCTCGTCGACGTCATGGACCCGCAGGATCTGGGAACCCCGGTCGAGCCCGGCAAGACCGGCGGCAAGCGAACCGGGCAGGCGCTGCCTGGCGGGTTCCCTGCGGCTCAGGCGCCCGATGAAGCTCTTGCGCGAAATGCCCAGCACCACGGCGACACCGAGATCGTGGAACACGCCGATATCGCGGATCAGCTCGATATTGTGGCTGTCGTTCTTGCCGAAGCCGATGCCAGGATCGACGGCAATTCGCTCCGGCGCAATGCCCGCCATGGCGCTGGCCGCAAGCCGGTCGACGAAGTAGTCGCGGATATCGCGCGGCGCGTCGGCATATGTGGGGTTCTCCTGCATGCTTTTGGGCTCGCCCTGCATATGCATGAGAACGACATGGACCTTGGCCTCGGCGACCGTTGGCATGCTGTCGGGGTCCCCGGTCAGCGCCGTCACATCGTTGACGATGCTGGCACCCGCCGCGATCGCCTCCTTCATCACCACGGCGCGGCGCGTATCGATGGAGACGAGGGCGCCGGCCCGCGCCAGCGCCTTGACGACCGGGATCACGCGGCGAAGCTCCTCCTCCACCGGCACGGGATCGGAGCGGGGCCGCGTCGATTCACCGCCGATATCGAGAATGTCGGCACCGGCCTCGCGCAGCGCCAGGCCATGGGCGATCGCTGTCTTCGCATCGGCAAAATCGCCGCCATCGGAGAAACTGTCGGGCGTGACGTTCACCACGCCCATGATGCGCGGCTGGTCGAGGCTGAGTCCGGCAAAAGATTTGCGCGGCGCGTTGAGGCGGATCAGCGCCGCGGCGAGCTCGCTGCCATGACCGTCTCTCTCGGCCCAGGTCTTTGCCGCTTCGATCGGAAGGATGGTGTGCCGGCCCT
>CAZQLF010000278.1:3364-4811 GCA_964594035.1 uncultured Rhodospirillaceae bacterium
TCTCTCTCGGCCCAGGTCTTTGCCGCTTCGATCGGAAGGATGGTGTGCCGGCCCTGGGATGCGATGTCGCAGAGCGTAAAGACCAGCGGCCCGCCGGCAAGGGAGAGACCGGTGCCGTTCGCACGCAGCGCTGACGCCGCGGGCCCGGCTACGATCCCCTCGGGCCTGACGGAAAAGCCCCGCCGTGGGGCGGGGCCGTCCAGTTTGTCCGTCACTTTGCTGCCGCGGAATCGAGCCGGTTAGCTTCCCGGCTGCGGCTCCGGCTCCAGCGTGATGCCTGGGCCGCTCGGCTTCGGCCGGCCACTGCTCGGCACCGAAGCGCGCGGACGCGGCGGCATGGCGCTGTCGCCATCGTTGGTGCGGATTGGTTCGCCGCGGATAATCGCCTTGGCTTCTTCGCCCGACAGCGTCTCGTATTCGAGCAGCGCGTTGGCGATGGCATGCAGATCGTCGATGCGGCTGGAGAGGATCTCGCGCGCCCTCGCCTCGCCTTCCTCGACCAGGCGGCGGACTTCCTCGTCTATCACCTGGGCCGTGGCGTCCGAGACGTTCTTGCGCTGGGTCACGGAGTGGCCGAGGAAAACCTCTTCCTCATTGTCGTTGTAGCGCAGCGGCCCGAGCTTGGGGCTCATGCCGAACTCGGTGACCATGGAGCGGGCGAGCTGGGTTGCCTGCTTCAGGTCGCTGGCAGCGCCGCTGTTGAGATGGGTCTCGCCGTAGATCAGCTGCTCGGCAACGCGTCCGCCAAAAGCCTGGGCGATCCGCGCCTTCATCCAGTCCATGGTGTAGCTGAGGCGATCGCGTTCCGGCAGGCTCCAGGTGACGCCAAGCGCCCTGCCGCGCGGGATAATGGTGACCTTGTGCAGCGGGTCGCACTCTGGGATGGCGAGATTGACGATGGCGTGGCCGCCTTCGTGATAGGCGGTCATCTTCTTCTCGTCATCCGTCATGACCATGGAGCGGCGCTCGGCGCCCATCATGACCTTGTCCTTGGCGGATTCGAATTCCGCCATGGTGACGACACGCCGGCCGGCGCGCGCGGCGAGCAGCGCGGCCTCGTTCACCAGATTGGCGAGATCGGCGCCGGAGAAACCGGGTGTCCCGCGGGCGATGACGCGCGCGTCCACATCTGGCGCCAGCGGCACCTTGCGCATATGCACTTTGAGGATCTGCTCGCGACCCAGAATGTCCGGGTTCGGCACCACCACCTGCCGGTCGAAGCGGCCGGGGCGCAGCAACGCGGGATCGAGCACGTCGGGGCGGTTGGTGGCGGCCACCAGGATCACGCCCTCATTGGCCTCGAAGCCGTCCATCTCGACCAGCAGCTGGTTGAGGGTCTGCTCGCGCTCGTCGTTGCCGCCGCCGAGGCCGGCGCCGCGATGGCGGCCGACCGCGTCGATCTCGTCGATGAAGATGATGCAGGGCGCGTTCTTCTTGCCCTGCTCGA
>CAZQLF010000279.1:0-4800 GCA_964594035.1 uncultured Rhodospirillaceae bacterium
ACGCGCCGCTCATAACGGTGTTGTCGCAGGTTCGAGTCCTGCCGGGCCCACCATCCAGTCCTGACAGTGGTTCTCGGTACTTATAGCCGACCTCTGCTCAAAAGGGATCGAGCCGCAAGCCCAGCCGAGGTCGCATACTTGGCGTCACGATGGATCAAGATCTGACTGACCGCGCCGTCGATCAAGACCATGAGAGCGCGAGCGATTGTCTCGGCATCGGAATGGCCCTCTTCATTCACCATTTCCAATAGCCATTGTTCGCAGCGCGCCTTGTGGGTTCGCGCGGCCGTGAGCGCCGGATGGCCATGCATGTTGGCCAACTCGGCGGCCGCGCGCAGGAAGCCACAGCCATTCCATCGCGGCCCTTGGCTTGATCTGCCCAACTTTGAAAAAAAACGTGTCATCCGGTCGGCGACTCTTCCCTCTCTGCCTGCCCACTCCTTGAAACGATCGACGGTTGGCCTATCGCGGGCATCGAGATAACAACCGATCAGTTCGTCCTTCGATTTGAAGTGGTAGTAGAAGGTCTTCTTCGTGACACCGGCCTTCTCCGCGAGCGCATCCACGCTCACGGCATGCAGGCCCTGGCTATAGAAAAGTTCGTCAGCGGCAGCAACGATTTGATTTCTCGTGAGCAGGCCATCCCTCGGCATGTTCGGCACCTCAAGAGCGGGTTGAATTCGCGGGCGCGTTCGTTCGTGATCGTATCCGACGGCGCCCGAAGCGCAATATGAAACTACACTGACCAGTGAATTTACGTTCTACGACATCGGCGTAGATTGTTGATCGGCCACCTTTAACCCTTGGCAGGAGATCAATGACATGCGTCGAGAGATAATCACGACCGACCGGATCGCGCCGTCGGTAGGACCCTTTTCCGCCGCTGTGCGTGCTGGAGATCTGCTCTTTCTCAGCGGCCAGGTCGCGCTTGATCCAGCGACCGGCAAGCTCGTCGCCGGCGACATCGGCGCTCAGACCGAGCAAATATTCGCCAATATCTCAGCCGTGCTGGAAGCGGCAGGGAAGTCCTTCGACGGCGTGATGAAGACCACCGTCTACCTCGCGGATATGAAGGATTTCGGCGCGATGAACACGGTTTACGCGCGCTATTTCCAGACACCATATCCGGCCCGGACAACGATTCAGGCCGCCGGCCTGCCGCTCGGCGCCGCCGTCGAGATCGAGGTCGTGGCGAGATAGGCGCAAGTGTGCCGCAATCAAGCGCTGGCGGGTCCCTGATGAATCTCGCGCTATGAGCAAAGTATACCGTCTAGTGAGTGTCTTTTCCAGCACCTTCGTGGAGACTGAACCGGCACGAACGATCGCCGCCGCCAGCAGGTCAATTCGATGGCAAGTGATCGGCACCAGCCAAGGAGAACAAGCGCATGAGCCGGGATCCAGCCAAGCGTACCGCGAACGTTGCCCTAGGGGTGGCTTCGCTTCACCGGAAAGCCCCGCTGCTCCAGGCGCGGCCACCATGCCCTGGCGCCGCCCGGCAGTCTGCGACGCTGGGTCTTCTGCGCAGGCTGCTCGGCTGGACCTATCGTCCGAGCGACCGCCCCCTTCTTGACAACCTCAGTGACCATGTGCTGCGCGACATCGGCATCGAGCCCGACGGCCGGGAGGACCGTTTCCGGCGCCGGCACTAGACGCCCCCGGCCCGCGCTGTCGAGAAGCAGATATCGGCGGATATCAGGCTCGATCGAGCGTGTGAGCAGTTGCCTGTGTAACTAGCGCGGGAGAAGACCTAAGTTGGAGCCTATCGTCTGGGGTATGGGGATCGGCGATAAGAGAGGCGTCCCATGCAACTCCGGTTCATGCAGTGGATTGCGTCGATCTCTTGTGTTGTCTACTGCGTCTCAGCTCATGCGCAGTCGGGTGGCCCTGTTCCGGTGACCCTCCTTCAAGGACAATATTGCCGTGCGCTGGCCCCGGCTGGTTGGGGGATCACAGATCAGAGCCAACAGGGTAGCACGTTCTCGGTGGCCTCTCCCGATTGGCGCATGAGGTCGTCGTATGGCGTGGTCGGAATCAACAGCGGCGCCGGGCTTGTCTATGCGCGCCCGCAGGGCGGAGACCCAGCCACGCAAGCGATGGTCCTGTCGCAGATCGTGGCTGGCGAGCAGGTGCAAGTGGTCGGCCAGCAAAATTTTATGGGCGCGCAAGTTTTCAATTTTCGCGGTGCGAGTGAGCAAGGCTACGTGCTCTACCGCACTTATTCCGTGCCTGGCGATCCTTACAGCTACGTGCTGTCATTTCACATTGCGGTCGGACCGACACAGCAAGAAGAGTCGATTGCGGGCGCGGTCGCTTCGACGATCACTTGCGTCACGCAATTTCGGCCGCCGGCGAACGGCTATGCACAGGTGCAGCCACGATCCGAGGGAGAGGCAACGGGTAGTTCGGCAAAATGCCACTCTGGCGACTGTGACGACGGCGATCTGGCCGGGACATACAACGTGCAGCTGGGAACTGGCTATGTGCATGACGACACCGGCCGGAACTACCTTGTCGATCCCGCGACGGACTACAATCCAACTGGCCCCGACGGCGCCGGCTACTACCGTCAGAATGGGAACTTCCTGGAGAAATTGACGCCCGGATGGTCCGATTAGGGCAGGGAGTGGCGCGTCCAGTGTTAGGCGGCCGATGTAGAGACGTTGTTCGATAGACCGGTCCCTCGGTCGACCTGGCTGCGGATCAATCAGGCTCTATTCACCCGCCGCCCGGCCGGTCCAGCTACCGCCGTCGCTATCGGAATCGCCCATGCCCCAGCTACCAGAGAAGCCCATGCCGTCGGGATCTGCACGGAAAGCGCCTTTGCCGTGCTCGGAGGCCTCCGTCCACTCAAAGAAGAGGGTGCCGTTATCGACAATGCCGACCAGCGTCCCACGGCCCGCGCCGTAGAAGTATTCGCCGGTCACGCGATCGCCCTGGCGGTTCAGATTCGTGGTGATCGCAACCGAGCCGTCCGGCAAGCCGATCTCTCCCTTGAACACGCCAGCGAATGGCCCGGCAGGTGCACCGGCCGCCTGGGTGGGCGCCACCGGCTCGCCCCGGTGGCGCGGTGCCAGCATGGCAAGGGTCGTCGTCCGGCCGATCCTGTCGATGAGAAGCTGCATGTCGGTATCGGCCAGAATCTGCGTCACGAGCGAGAGCTGGTCGGCGATGTAGAGAATCGCCTTGCGTCCGGCCGCCGGGTCCGGCTCATTGCGGGCGAAGTCATCCGCTGCATTGCGCAGCTCATCGGCCAGCGCCTGCATGCGCGCCTCGGTCAGAGGATGTGTGGCCTTCTGCAACGCTTGTTGAAAGTCGGCCATGCTTGCAAAGTCGCCGCGATTCTGGGTTCCATAGGCGAAAGCAAGGAAGAGAAAAGCCATCCCTGTGGGCTGCGATTCCGTGCGGCGCATGATCTCCAGTGCAAATGCGTCGGCTGCCTCCTCATTCGCGCGCGAGACGTCGCTTGGCACCTCCGGTCCATTGCCCGGGTGGCGGAAGCGGATGTGACCGAGCTCATGCAACATGACAAAGCCGATCGCCGAATCAAATATCTTGCCGGCAAGATTTGCGGTGCCCTGGTCCGCAAGTGCGTCCTGGGGGATCTGGAGAGCCTCGAGCGGCGGTGGATAACGCCCGCCGAACTCCGAGGCGTCGGCATATTTCAGCATCGCCAAATACTCATAAGCGGTATCGAGGCCATAGCCCTTGCGTGACAGCCAGGCGAGCGCAACGCTGAAATCGTCAAAGAATTTCAGCGAGAGAACGGGCAGGTTGACTGTCGGCGGAGGATGGGTCGCATAAAACGCGAAGGGGTCACCGTCGGGACTGCGCAAGGGAAACGCGAATTGTACGTCGGCGAGGGCCTGGCGCTCTTCATTCGTCAATTGCGGCAAAATGATTTGGCTGTAATTGCGCCAAACGCCCGCCTGATAGCGGGGTTGCCAGGACTGCAGCGTTTCCTCGTCATAGAGCGAGCTCAAATCCCTTGCTGGAGCCGAGGCCACCAGGCCAAGGGTGAGCGCCGCAGCAAGTGCGAGGGCAATCGGCCTCATGGCGAGGTGGCCGGCGTGCCAGCGCGATAGACGGCCGCAGCACGTGCAACAGCCGGCGGGGGCGGGTTTGTTTCGCCCTGGTCGACCCATTGGCGGAAAGGCACGAACTCGCCCCACTGATCGGGGTCCCAGACAGATTTTAGCAGGCGAAGCTTTGCCGCTGCGATCGCCTGCTCGATCTCAAGCCGCTCCGAAGCGGACAGGTCAGGGCGTAGCGCGGCGGGCACGCGGTTGAGGTTGTGGATAGCCAGCACCACGGCACTGCGCTCGAACTCCGCCAGCGCGGGATCGATATCCGGCGCAGGCGCTGTCGCGCCCGAATAATGTGTCCCCTCGACGGTCTGGCCGGGAGCGGCAGCAACGCGTTCAGGAGATGCCGCGGCGCTTGTGACGCTACGCGTCGCATCCAGCGATACCCCATGGATGAGAGACAATCCAAGGATCGCGGCGCCAAACAGCGAGAAAAACACGCCCGGTCCGACCCGCGACACATAGATGGAAACACCACCAGGCAGTTCGAACTTGCCCTCGCCGCGCTCGCGGCCGGGCATTCGAAGAAACAGCTGGAATCCCAAATAGATGGCCAGCGCGCCGCCCAGATCGACGAGGATGCGCTCGGCCTCGCGTAGCGTCACGACGAGCGTCTGATTGTCCATGGCCTCTCCTTCGCTCCACCGACAAACAGGAAAAAGCCTGCTGGCCTCCCTCGGCACCATCGACTGCCGACAGCTTTCTCCCATTCCTCCCC
>CAZQLF010000280.1:0-4783 GCA_964594035.1 uncultured Rhodospirillaceae bacterium
TTTTGCCGTTCCGTTCTTCCTGCCGGTTTTTTGGACTACCTGCGTCCTGTGCTTCGAAGTCTCGGTGCTGGCGATTGCCTTCGGCTATCCCGTTGCCTTCTTTCTCGCTGGTCTCAAGGGTCGCAAGAAGTATGTGCTGCTGATGATGCTGCTCGTGCCGCTGCTCATGAGCTACATCATCAAGATCTACGCGATCCGCAGCATTCTGGGCGGCACCGGCTTCTTGAACCGCGCGCTGCTCGCCATCGGCATCATCGACCAGCCGTTGACGATCTTCGTCTACAACCTGAATGCGGTGCTGCTGACCTTGACGGCGCTGCTGATCCCGTTTGCGGTGCTGCCGATTTTTCTCTCGCTCGAACGCATTCCGCGCACCCTGCTGGAAGCCTCGGCAGACCTCGGCGCCTCCGATTGGCAGACATTTGGCCGGGTGATCATGCCGCTCAGCCTGCCGGGCACGATCACGGCGGCGACATTCGTCTTCGTGCTCGCCATCGGCGATTTCCTGACACCGCAGATGGTGGGCGGCATCAACGGCTTCACCTTCGGGCGCATCATCTACAGCCAGTTCGGCACGGCCTTTAACTGGCCGTTTGGCGCGGCGCTATCGGTCATCCTGGTGGCGGTCGTGATCCTCGCCATCGCGATCAGCGCGCGCTTTAGCCGCCGGAGCGAAGTCCGATGACGCGCAGCCACCTTGCCATGACGGCGCTGGCTCTCGTGACAGGTCTCGTCTTCGTCATTCTCTATGGGCCGATCTTCGTGCCCATCGTCTCATCGTTTTTCGAGGTGAAGCAGGGCAGCGTCGATCTGAGCCATGCCACGGTTGCAGCATATGTCGCGCTGGCCGCCAATGAAGGCATCCTGACCGCGGTCGGCAACACGCTCATCGTCGGCTTCTCGGCGGTCATCCTGTCGCTGGCACTCGGCACGCTGCTCGCCTTCTATTATCACTCAGGGCGTTCGCGTTCCCGCGAGTTCCTGCAATTCAGCGTCTTCCTGCCTTTCCTGATGCCGCCGATCATTACGGGCCTCTCGCTGCTGATCTATTTCCGCGAGGCCGAGATCCCGCGCTCGCTGGTGACAGTGGTCATCGGCCATACGGTTTTCGTGCTGGCGCTGGTCTATCGCACAATCCTGGTGCGCCTGCAGTCGCTGAGCCGCAGTCTCGTAGAGGCCTCCTACGATCTCGGCGCTTCGGGTTGGCAGACCTTCCGCCACGTGCTGCTGCCGAACCTCGCCAGCGCCATGATCGGTGCCGCCGTGCTGGCCTTCGCCCTTTCCTTCGACGAGACGATGATCACCCTGCTGGTGACCGGCACCGACAGCACGTTGCCCATGCGGCTCTGGGCCATGATGCGGCTGGGCTTCACACCGGATATCAACGCGCTGATCGCCATCATCCTGACGCTGACGACGGTGCTTTGCCTCGTCGCCGCCCGCCATTTGATGCCAAAGGACATTTCGGGCCGCGATTAAGCTTGGGGCAACGCTTCCGTCTCATTTCTCGCTCTTGCCTTTCGCACCCGAACCCCAACATTATGGGGCATGGCATTCAAACCGAATTACAATCAGGCGCGCGCCGAGCGCGACCGGCTGAAGCGTGAAAAGCGGGACGAGAAGCTGCGCCAGCAGGCGGAACGAACCGCCGCGCGCAAGGCAGGCGAGGAGCCGAGTGATAGCGCTGAATCGCCGGCGCCCTCATCGGGGGACAAACCCTAAAGCGCTTGCCCCCGGAAAGCGGCTAGGCTTTTGAGCGCTTGCCCCCCGGAAAGCGGCTACGCTTTCGAGCGCTTGATCGTCTTGATCGGGCCGCGAGCCCTGCCGGAAAGCTCGGCGATCTTGCGATCCTGCGCTTCGATCACCGCTTTCGCTTCGTCCTCCAGTTTGCCGTAGCCTTGGAGCTCGGCCAGCGGGATCTTGCGATGGGAACTGAGCGTCCCGTCCTGGTAGACGACGTTGAACACGGCAAATCCGCTGACGGTCGGTTCCTTTTTTCGTCCCATGGCTGATCCTGATGATTCGCTTTGCCGGCGCGGCGCAGGGTGTATCACGCGCCTCGGGCGAAAGCCCGCCCAAATGCCAAGCAAGGCGATTGCCCGCGTTAATGCCGATGAAATAAGGACGCACGCGGCGAATTGCCACCCCGAGCAAGATCGGACCAGGTTCAATCAACCTGGTCCGATCTTGCTCTAACCTCTTATGGCAGCGGCTGGTTCACGCTTCGGGTTGGGACGCCAGCCCAAACCGATCAGACGCTGAGAAATAAAATTTCCGATAGTTCTTGACTTCCCCGGCCGAAAGCCTCATTTGCACGGCCACTTGCCTCTCGCGATCGCGCGATTGCGCCGGCCCTATTGGGTTCCAGGCGCCGTATTTCGAGTAACAAGGCAACCCCAGGTCTTTCCTCTTCGCGCGGACAGCCCTCAACCAAGGACCATATCCCGTGGGCCCGCTGGGCTGTCCGGGAATGTCTGACCGCCGATCACGACTCGATTCACGCCAGAGTCCTTCTCGTGTGAAGCACGCCCCTTTGGGCGGCGGGTTTCGCGTACGGATTTGCCAGGCGCTGCACTCGATTGCGACGGCTTAACCCAAGAAAGAACCAAACTAAGTGACTACGTTTAACGACCTTTCTCTTATCGATCCGATCCGGCGCGCTCTCGCTGCCGAGAACTACACCCAGCCGACGCCAATCCAGGCCGAGGCCATTCCCCACCTTCTCGCCGGGCGCGACTTGCTGGGCATTGCCCAGACCGGCACCGGCAAGACGGCCGCCTTCGGCTTGCCGATCCTCCAGCGCCTGTTCGAGGACAAGACGCCGCTCGCGCACAAGAGCGTACGGGCGCTGATCCTCACGCCCACCCGCGAGCTTGCCATCCAGATCGGTGACTCTTTGCGCACCTATGGCCGCCATCTGCATCTGAAGCAGGCCCTGGTCTATGGCGGCGTCGGCCAGAAGCCGCAGGTCGATGCGCTGGCCCGCGGCGTCGACATTCTGGTGGCCACACCCGGCCGCCTGCTCGATTTGATGGGGCAGGGTCATGTCAGTCTCGACCGGGTCCAGATTTTCGTGCTCGACGAGGCGGACCGCATGCTCGACATGGGCTTCATACACGACGTGCGCCGCATCGCGCGCGCCATTCGCAGCACCCATCAGTCGCTGCTGTTCTCTGCCACGATGCCGGCGGATATCGCCGATCTGGCGGCCTCGATGCTGAAGGATCCGGTGCGTGTCGAAGTCACGCCGGTTGCCTCGACCGTCGAATTGATCGATCAGCGCGTGCTGTTCGTCGATAGCGCCAACAAGCGCGCTTTGCTGACGGCCCTGTTGCAGGAGCCGGGCATCGAGCGGGTGCTGGTCTTCACCCGCACCAAGCACGGCGCCAACAAGGTGGCCGAGCATCTGGAGCGCAGCCAGATCCATGCCGAAGCGATCCACGGCAACAAGGCTCAGACGGCGCGTCAGCGGGCGCTGGCGAATTTCCGTAGCGGCCGCTCCCGCGTGCTGGTGGCGACCGACATCGCCGCACGAGGCATCGATATCGACGGCATCACCCATGTGGTGAATTTCGATCTGCCGAACATTCCGGAGAGCTACGTCCATCGCATCGGTCGCACGGCGCGGGCCGGGGCCAGCGGTACGGCGCTTTCCTTCTGTGCACCGGATGAACGCGCGTTCCTGCGCGACATCGAGCGGCTGACCCGCCGCAGCCTGCGCGTCATTTCTGATCACCCCTTCGCGAAGCACGCGGCCGAGGCTCCGGCGGCAAAAGCCGGCGAAGGCGAAGAGCGCCGGGGTCGGGGCCGCGGACGGGGCAGGGGCCGCCACCAGCAGAATGGTCATGGCCGCAAGGATGGCCGCGGCCACCAGGGCGAGAATCGCCATGGTGATCATCGCCGGGCCGATCACCGGCAGGGCGAGCATCGCCACAGCGAACATCGCCAGGATGAACGTCGGCGCTCCGACAATCACGGGCGTGACGATCGCCATGGCCTCGACCGCATGCTGAGGCAGGCAAGCTAACGCGCTGGGCGGCGGGCGACCGCCGCCCATTTGCTGGCCGGGGAACGCCTCCCCATATACGGTTCGAACCGGCGCCTTTCGCCGGCGAAGGACCACAGCATGCATGACGACCTGACATTCCTGCACGACGCCGCCGGGGAACAGCCCGCCCTACCACAATCTGGAGCTCACCAACCGGCACCGGGCGACGACACGGCCCTTCTCGACGCCTATTCGCGCGCCGTGATCGGCGCGGTCGATCTCGTCGGCCCCTCCGTCGTCCATATCCAGATCGAAGGCCCAGCCAGGGCCGATGGCGCGCGCACGCCTCACGGCAGCGGTTCCGGCGTGATCGTCTCGCCGGATGGACTGATCCTTACCAACAGCCATGTCGTCCATGGCGCGGCGCAGATTTCCGTCAGCATGCAGGATGGGCGATCCATGCCGGCGCGCCTGCTGGGCGACGATCCGGATACCGACCTTGCCCTCATCCGTGTCATCCCCAATGTGACTTTGCCCGCTGCGCGGCTGGGCGATTCCCGGCGCTTGCGCGTCGGCCAGCTCGTGATCGCCATCGGCAATCCGCTGGGCTTCGAATGCACGGTGACCGCCGGCGTGGTCAGCGGCCTTGGCCGCAGCCTGCGTTCGCGCAGCGGCCGGCTGATGGATGATGTGATCCAGACCGATGCCTCGCTCAATACCGGCAACTCCGGCGGTCCCCTCGTGAACGTCCGCGGCGAGGTGATCGGCATCAATACCGCCATGATCATGGGTGCC
>CAZQLF010000281.1:0-4782 GCA_964594035.1 uncultured Rhodospirillaceae bacterium
AGCCCGCCGATCAGCACGCTGGTGAAATTCAGCGTGTCACCGCCAAACGACAGGCCCGGGGTCGGCTGTGCCTGCTGACGCTGCTGCTCTTCTGTTTCGTTCTGCGCGATGACCCAGGTCATGTACCGGCGCTGATTGTCCAGAAGGGTCTGAATGACATTGGGATCGCTTGCTGGCGCAATCATGACATTGATAAACGGCAGCTGGTTTGTAAGGCTCATTGCCGAGACGCTGATCATTGCTGGACCCTTGTCGTCCGCAGCGTCCAGCATCGTGGCATAAGCTGCTGTATCGTCGCGGCTGACAAGGCGCATATCGGTGAGCTCGCGAAATGTGACGCCCCGCTCCTGCGCAAGCTGCTTCAACTGCTCGTTGACCCAGGCAAGGTCAATCGCGCTGTACTTGGCGCTCATCCGATCGATCTCGTCACGCCGCGTTTCGTTGTCCTCGATGTCGATTGCACCTCCACTCTTCCGAACGGCAATTCCACCCAGGTGAATAGGAGGCAAACTGCGGTTCGCAACGATTGCCGTCAGATCATCGCAATTCAGATAGATCGCGATGATTTCCACGTCCTCGCCAACCGCTTTTTCGAGGTAGGAATAGGCAGCACTGCCAATGACTCGTTGCCGGTCCATCAGGCAATAGCCTGGCGGCATCGCATATTTCAGGGTGTGGCCTTCATAGGTGTAGCTCTCGGCCGAAGCAGCCCTCATAAGGCCAATCAGCACTGCGGCAAGGCCGCAAACTGCGAGCCAGTGCGTTCGCCGATGATGACGCGCGGCCATCATGGCTTCTGGTAGATCGCGTAGTACTTCTTCAGCGGTTCAATCGTTTCCCAGCTACCCTTGAAGCCCGCGGGGATGATGAAGGCGCTGCCCGTTTCGAACGTCTCGGCATGACCGTCGGCATCGGTCAACCGTGCCTTGCCCTGGATCAGGTAACAGAGCTCGTTCTCGGTGTAGTCGATCGTCCATTTGCCCGGTGTCGACTCCCAGATACCGCTGAAGAAGCAGCCGGTCGCATCGGTGAAATAGTTGTGGGTGGTCGTCGTCGGATTTCCTGAGACGATGTTCGCGGGCTTGCCCTTTTCCGGCGCCGGCGGGTTGCTGCCCAACCGCAAAAGCTTCGTGGCTGCCACAGTCATCTCCCCTCGCTCTCGGGCCAGCGGCGCATGAGCGAATTGGACGGCAAGGTCTCATCCAGCAGCTTCCTCGCCGTGTCGACGCCGGCGACCGGCAAGGTCCTGGCGTCGATGAGCCCGATCTGCGCCAGCACGGAAGCCTGATCCCAGTAGATGTGCTCGTGATAGAGCTTCGGACCACGGAAGTTGACGATGGCCACCAGCGGAATTTCGACATAGCGGCCGGTCGGCGCCACACCCGGCAGCATCCAGTCGATCTCGATATTGTGGGTGAAACAGAACAGCATCTCGTCCACCACCCGGTCGCCGCCGACCGTGCGCGAGATGGGGATCAGCTTGGTATCCTTTGGCGTCTTCGGAATGAAGTGGTTGCGGTAGAAGCGCGCCAGATCCTTTTGCCCTACCCCGCCGGTCATGGTCGGGATGTGATTGACGTAGGGGCTATCCACCATCGTCTTCATGGTGGCGTCCACATCGCGGGCACCGAATTCGAAATAGGTGTGCCTGTCCCAGAGATCGGAGAGGTTGTAGCGCGGCCCGACGGAGCGGCGCAGGAAGGCGATGGTGCGCGAAAAGGCGAGGCTCGCCGCCGAACGGCTGTAGGCAGGCCGCTCCTTGCAGTTGAACGCGTGGTCCATGCCCGAGTAGACGTAGCTTTCGAAGTCAGCGAGCCTGCTCAGCGCCTTCTGGATTTTCGCGATCGCCGCCGCCGGCACGAAGCGGTCATTGCCGGCGAAATGCAGCAGCAGCGGGCATTTGATCTTCCTAGCTTCGCCCAGGTTCTTTTCGATATAGACGCCGTAATAGCCGATGGCTGCGTCCACTCCGGCGCGCGCGGCAGCCAGATAGGCGAGTTTGCCGCCAAGGCAATAACCCAGCGCGGCCACCTTGCCGTTGCAGCCCTTGATCTTGCGCAACGCATTAACGGCGGACTTGATGTCGGCAGCGCCCTTGTTCTCATCGAAGCGCTGGTAGAAGCCGAAGGCCCGCTTGAAATCCTCTTCGCCATAGCTGAGCTCGACATTGGGCTCGAGGCGGTGGAACAGATCTGGCGCCAGGACGAAATAGCCTTCCTCGGCATATTGGTCGGCGATCTCGCGGATATGATCGTTGATGCCGAAGATCTCCTGGCAAAGCAGGATGCCCGGACGCTTGCGCCCGGCGGGCGCGGCCAGATAGGCACGCATCACCTTGCGGTCCGCCGTCGTGACCTTGATGTACTTTCCCTTGCCCTTGTAACTGCCGGCCATGGCGTCCTCCCTCGCTGGGCTTGCGCGACGTTAGGGCGGGCAAGGTGACAGCGTCAATCGCATGGCCTAAAACCAAGGCCCAAGACCAAAAAGTCAGCAAGGGGACACCATGGCCATAGCCGCTACCATCAAACGCCGGCTGCACGCCGGCGAGACGATCTCCACGCTGTGGTGCGATCTCGGCTCCGTCCCTGCCGCCGAAGTGATGGCCGAGGCCCGACCGGACGCAATCATCTTCGATCTTCAACACGGTCTGTGGGACCGGGTGAGCCTGTTCAGCGCTTTTGCCGCCATTCGCGGCAAGAGCGAGCCGATCGTGCGCCTGGCGGCCAACAACCCGACCCTGATTGGTGAAGCCCTCGATCTGGGCGCGTCCGGCATCATCGTGCCGCTGGTTGAGACCGCCGAAGAGGCGAAGGCCGTGGTCGCCGCCGCGAAATTCCCACCGGAGGGCAACCGCTCGGCCGGTGGCGCGCGGCCCATGCTGGACTTCGCCACCTATGCCCGCGAAGCAAACCAGTCGCTGATGGTGGGCGTGATGATCGAAACGGCCAAAGGACTGAAGAATGCCGCTGCCATTGCTGCCGTGCCCGGCCTCGACCTCGTCTATATCGGCCCTGGCGACCTTTCTCTCTCGCTCGGCGAGTTCCCCGAACCGGGCGAGAAGCATGAAGGCGCCATGCTCGCGATCCTCGCCACCTGCAGGAAGGCGAAGGTGCCTTGCGGCCTGTTCACCAACAGTGCCGCCCATGCCGTGGAGCGCATGCGCCAGGGTTTCCAGATGGTGCTGCTCGGCAATGATTTCGATTTCCTGCTCTCCGCATCGAAGAGTGCTGCGGCGCGCTATGCCGGCGGCGGACGCAAGACATCGCTGAAAGGCACGGTCGCCCTCGTCACCGGCACCAACCGCGGCATCGGCCCGGCCACCGTCAAGGCACTGCTCAAGGCGGGGGCGGCCAGGGTCTATTGCGGGGCGCGCGACGCCAAATCCATCGCCAAGCTGGTGGCGAGCGATGCGAAAAAACTCGTGCCGATCGAACTGGATGTGACCAAACCCGACCAGGTTGCCAAGGCGGCAAAGACCTGCGGCGATATCTCAATCCTCGTCAACAATGCCGGCGTCAACTTCAACACACCGCTGATAGGTCATGACGGCGTGGAGAATGCGCGGCGCGAGATGGAGGTGAACTACTTCGGCACGCTAGCGATGTGCCGCGCCTTCGCGCCCATTCTGAAAAGGTCGAAGGGCGGTGCCATCGTCAACATGCTCTCGATCCTGGCCCATGTGAATCTGCCGCTCATGGGCTCGCTCTGCGCCTCCAAGGCGGCCCTGCTCTCTCTCACCCAGGCGCTGCGCGCGGAATTGGCGGCGCAGGGAACCCATGTTATGGCGGTGATGCCCGGCGCCGTCGACACCGACATGACGGCCATGCTCACGATCCCGAAGATGAAACCGCCAGAAGTCGCCGATGCCGTTGTCCACGGCCTGGAATACGGGCTGGGGGAGGTTTATCCCGGCGGCATGGCGATGGGCATTGCGGCGGGACTTGCCGCCGAACCCAAGGCCGTGGAAAAGCAGTTTGCCCTCTTCCTGCCGCAAGCCAGGTAGCCTTCATGCTTCGTGTCCTGATCGAGCGATCGAGCATCGCCCCCGATGCCATCAACACCACCAGGAAGCAGTTCCGCGAGGTTGCGCGGCGGCATCCTGACGTCGTGCGCAAACTGAAACTCAGTTTCTGCGGCAGCGATGAGGAACGGGAAAGGGGCCTTGCCACTGCAGAAGTCTTCGTCGCCTGGCGTTTTCCCCAGAACAATCTTTCTGCGCGCGCGCCGCATCTGAAATGGATCCAGCTGACCGGCGCGGGGGTCGAGCATCTGATGCCGCTGGACTGGCTGCCGCCCGGGGCGGCGCTGACGAATTGCAGCGGCGTGCATGGGCCGAAGGTGGCGGAGTCCGCGATGCTGGCCTTGCTCTCCCTCCATGCAGACGTGCCGGCCATGATGAGCAGCCAGCGCGCCCATAAATGGGGCGCGCGTCACAGCTCCCTGATCGAGGGCAAGACGGTGATCGTCGTCGGCACGGGCGGATTGGGCACGGCAGCAATGCAGAGTGCGCGGCGTCTCGGCCTGAAGATCATCGCCGTCAACCGTTCCGGCGACCCGCACAAGCTGGCGGATCGCACGGTCAAGGTCGGCAAGCTGGATGCAGTGCTGCCCAAGGCCGATTTCGTGTTTCTGACCCCGCCCGCCACCGCGGCCACGCGCGGGATGATGGGCCGCAAACAGTTCGCGGCGATGAAGCCGGGAAGCGCAATCGCCAATTTCGGACGCGGTACGCTGATCGAGGAACCGGCGCTGATCGAAGCGCTGAAGTCCGGCCATCTGTCG
>CAZQLF010000282.1:0-4777 GCA_964594035.1 uncultured Rhodospirillaceae bacterium
TGGTGCTGAAGAACTGCGGGCCCAAGGGCTATCCGGGCATGGCCGAGGTCGGCAACATGCCGCTGCCGGCCAAGCTGTCGAAGAAGCGTATCACCGACATGGTGCGCATCAGCGATGCGCGCATGAGCGGGACAGCCTTCGGCACCGTCGTGCTGCATACCGCGCCGGAAGCAGCACTCGGCGGGCCGCTGGCGCTGGTCAAGGACGGTGACGTCATCGAGCTCGACGTTGCCGGACGTGGCCTGCATCTCAAGGTCGACAAGAAGGAACTGGAGCGCCGCCGCAAGGGCTGGAAGCCGCCGGCGCCCGCTATGGCGACCGGCTATCAGCGCCTCTACATCGATCACGTGCTGCAGGCCGATCGCGGTTGCGATCTGGACTTCCTGGTGGGAAAGCGCGGCGCCGAAGTGCCGCGTCATTCCCACTAGTGTCCCGATCCGAAATTTGTCGAAACGGATTTCCAGTGGCGGCGGGACACAAGTTTTTGATGCGAGTGGCCTGCTTATCCCAGAAATTCGAGTGCGAATTTCTGGGGCAGGACACTAACCGGAGGATGGCATGAAGGGCGACATCAAGAACGGTGCCGTCTATCCGAGCTTGAAAGACCGGCCCGTCTTTGTCACAGGCGGGGGCAGCGGAATCGGCGAAAGCGTCGTGGAACATTTCTGCGCCCAAGGTGCCAAGGTCACGTTTGTCGATATCGCCGACAAGCCCTCCCGGGCGCTGGTTAAACGCATCGCGGCGAAAGGCGATCGGGCTCCGCATTTCATCCATTGCGATCTGCGCAATATCGAGGATCTGCGCCAGGCTATCGCCGAAGCCGCAAAAAAGAACGGGCCGATTCGCGTGCTGGTCAACAACGCCGCCCATGACGACCGCCACAGGATCGAAGACGTAACGGTCGAATACTGGGACGAGCGCCTGGCCGTGAACATGCGCCACCAGTTCTTCGCAGCCCAGGCGGTGCGGCCGATGATGCGCAAGGCCGGCGGCGGCTCGATCGTCAATTTCGGCTCCATCAGCTGGATGACCGGCACTGCCGCCTATGTGGCTTATGCAACCGCCAAATCTTCCATCAATGGCCTGACCCGGGTCATGGCCCGCGAGCTGGGGCCCGAGAACATCCGGGTGAACTGCGTGGTGCCGGGCTGGGTGATGACCAAGCGCCAGATGGAGAAATGGCTGGACGCCGAAGGCGAGAAGGAGATCGACCGGCGCCAGTGCCTGCCGGACCGCCTGCAACCGCCCGATCTCGCGCGCATGGTGCTGTTCCTGGCGGCCGATGACAGCCGCATGTGCACCTCGCAGAATTTCATCGTCGACGCCGGCTGGGCCTGAAGCCGGAAAGGAGCGGATCGACCATGCGCCTGATCCAGTACAAGGAAAAGAACGGCCGCCGCCGCGTCGGCCTCGTTACCAAGGACGGCATGCATGCCCACCCCTTGAAGGGTGTGTCGAGCGTCTATGAGCTCGCCAGCATCGCCATCGACAAGCGCAAATCCCTGGAAAAGCTCGTCGGGCAGAAGGCGAAAAAGGACAAGGTCGATTACCTCGCCCTGATCAAGTCAGGCCAGGTGCTCTCGCCCATCGATCATCCGGAGCCCGCGCGGCTGCTGGTCACCGGCACGGGGCTGACGCATATCGGCAGCGCCGACGCCCGCAACAAGATGCATGTGACGACCCATGGCGGCAGCGCGCCGGAATCAGATTCGATGAAGATCTTCCGCATGGGCATCGACGGCGGAAAGCCTGGCAGGGGCAAGATCGGCGTCATGCCCGAATGGTTCTTCAAGGGGGTTGGCACCTGCGTGGTGGCGCCGGGCGCAACACTGCCGCTCCCGGGATTTGCATTGGCTGGTGCGGAAGAGCCGGAAGTCGTCGGGATCTACATCAACGACAGGAAGGGCCGGCCGTGGCGGATCGGCTATACGCTGGGGAACGAGTTTTCCGACCATGTCACCGAGGGAAAGAACTATCTCTATCTCGCCCATTCTAAACTGCGGGCCTGCGCCCTGGGCCCGGAGCTACTGATCGGCGACCTGCCTGCCAAGGTGCGCGGCACGACCCGCATCGAGCGCAAGGGCAAAGTGGTCTGGCAGGACGAGTTCCTCTCAGGCGAGGAGAACATGTCCCACTCGGTGGCCAACCTGGAACACTTCCACTTCCGCTACCCGATGTTCCGCCGCCCCGGCGACCTGCACGCCTATTTCTTCGGTGCCGCGGTCCTGAGCCATGCCTCGGGCGTCAAGACGGCGCCGGGTGACGAGTTCATCATCGAAGCGCCGGTCTTCGGCCAACCGCTGCGCAACCGCATGGAAAAGGTCGCCGATGAAGGCCTGGTGACGGTGACCGCGCTCTGAGCAAGGCAATCGCAAACGTCGAAACAACGATAAACGAAGGGAGGTAGTCGCAATGGTTACGAGATTTCTGAAACGCACAGTCCCGGCTCTGGCGCTGGCACTGTTTGCGGCGGTGCTGCTGTCGGCCAGCAGCGCCTCGGCCAAGGAACTGCGTATCCTGGCCTGGCAGGGCTATGCCGATGACGACTGGGTGAAGGAGTTCGAGCAGCAAACGGGCGCCGATGTGAAGGTGGTCTTCATCGGTACCGATGACGAGATCTGGGCCAAGATCAAGGGCAGCGATGGCCAGGATTTCGACCTGTTTGCGGTCAACACCGCGCAGCTGCAGCGCTACATCGATGCCGGCCTGACCACGGAATACGATCTTTCCAAGGTGCCGAACCAGCAGCAGACACTGCCGCGCTTCCGTGATCTCACCAAGGTCCAGGGCGTCATGCGCGACGGCAAGGTCTATGCCATTCCGTTCGCCTTCGACTGCATCGGCATCATCTACGATACCGACAAGGTCAACCCGGCGCCGACCACGATGGATGTCCTCTGGGATCCGAAATACAAGGGCAAGGTGCTGGCCTATGACAATGGCGAGCACAACTTTTCCTTCACCGCGCTGACGCTGGGCATCCAGGATCCCTTCCATCTCTCGGCAGACCAGATGGCCCAGGTGAAGAAGAAGCTGGTCGACCTCAAGCACAACGTCCTCAGCTTCTACACCACGGCCGATGAGGCCCTGCAGATTTACAAGAACAACGATGTGGCGCTGATCTGGGCGAATTACGGCCAGCAGCAGCTGAAGCAGATGAAGGATGCCGGCGCCCATGTCGCCTACATCAACCCGAAGGAGGGGGCACTCTCCTGGCTCGACACGTGGGCCATCACCAAGGGCGTGCGCGACAAGGACCTCGCGGAGCAGTGGGTGAACTTCGTGCTGCAGAAGAAGATCGGCCAGATGCTGTCCGACCGCGAGGGCTTCGGCAATACGGTGGTGCCGTATGCCAGCGCCGGCGAAAACGACAAGCTCGTCTATCTGCAGCTGGTCGAAGACCCCACCAAGCGGGCCGACGAATGGAACGAGATCAAAGCAGCCCCATAAGCTAAGCTGCTATCGCCCGGCCTGCCATGCCGGCAGGCCGGGCTTCTTTTTGGCGAATTGAGGCATGGCGAGCGAGCGGATCCTTCTCGAACTCAAGGCCGTCAGCAAATCCTTCGGCCAGAACGCCGTGCTCGAGAATGTCGATCTCGCGGTTCGCGACGGCGAGTTCATCACCATCCTGGGGCCGTCCGGCTCCGGCAAGACAACGATCCTGCGCATGATCGGCGGGTTCACCGAACCCAGCCGCGGATCGATCCTGCTGGATGGGCGCGACATCACCGGCCTGCCGATCAACAAGCGGCCGTTCAACACGGTCTTCCAGGATTACGCCCTGTTCCCGCATATGGATGTGGCGGCCAATGTCGGCTACGGGCTGATGGTGCGCCATGTGGCGCGCAAGGACGTCGCGCGTCGCGTCGGCCAGGCGCTGGATCTGGTGCAGCTCGGCTCCTTCGCCAATCGCTATCCCGCACAGCTTTCCGGCGGCCAGCGCCAGCGCGTGGCACTGGCTCGCGCCATCATCTGCGAGCCGCGGCTGATCCTGCTGGACGAGCCGCTGGCCGCCCTCGATGTCGAACTGCGCAAGCAGATGCAGCTCTTCCTCAAGGACATCCAGCGCGAGATCAAGACGACGTTTCTGTTCGTCACTCACGACCAGGAAGAAGCGATCGCCATTGCCGATCGCATCTGCGTCATGAACTTCGGCCGCATCCTGCAGCTCGGTACGCCGCGTGAAGTGTATTACCGGCCGCACGCCGAGTTCGTCGCCCGTTTCTTCGGCGACAACAATCTGATCGAGGGCGCTTTGGCCGGCGGCGAGGGCGGGTACCGCCGCCTCGTCACGCCCCTGGGCTCAATCCTCTGCGCGGTCGATGGCCAGGCCGATCTCGCTGCAGCGCAAAATGGCGCGCGCGCCTTTGCGGTCTTTCGTCCCGAATCCGTTGTGCCGGCGCCCAACGGCAGCACTGCGGGTCAAAATCGCGTGACGAACCACGCCACGGGCACGATTGCCGATGTCAGCTTCGCCGGCGCCACGACCGTGGCGTTGGTCAACCTGGCCGGCTCGAGTGGCTCCGTTCCGGCACGCATCAAGCTGCCGAGCCGCGTCGATGGCGTGGCGCTGTCGGCGGGCCAGCAGATCACCATCGCCTGGCCCGCGGCCGAATGCCGGCTGGTGCTGGCATGAGCGTCACGGCGCGCGAGTATGTCGCGGGTCTGCCGTTGGAGCATGTGCGCAGCCGCGCATGGCCGGTGGCACTCGCCGTCATCGCTTACGGCCTGCCCATCGCCTTCATCCTGTTGCCGCTGGCGGCGTTCCTCACCTACA
>CAZQLF010000283.1:0-4768 GCA_964594035.1 uncultured Rhodospirillaceae bacterium
CCGAGATGCGGGCGATCGAGCTCGATCCGGTGGTGCGCCTGCACTATGTCGAGGTGGCCGAGCCGGACATGCACGATCCCGCCGGCGATCTCCAGCGCATGGAAAAGGCACTGCGCGAACAGTGGAACCTGAAGAACCTCGATACCGATCTGCGCGTCATACAGGGCCTGCAGAAGGCGCTGCGCCAGGGCGAGTGGAAGGTGACGGTCGCCGTCCATCACGGCAAGCAGATCACCGCCGTGTGGCCCGGCTTCCACGACAAGATCTACGGCCTTGCCGTCGATATCGGCTCAACGACGATTGCCGGCCATCTCTGCGATCTCGCCAGCGGCGAGGTGGTCGCCTCCGCTGGCCTGATGAACCCCCAGATCCGCTTCGGCGAAGACCTGATGAGCCGCGTCAGCTACGTGATGATGAATCCGGGCGGCGATGCGGAGATGACCAAGGCGGTGCGCGAAGCGATCAACCAGCTCGTCCATAGCGTCTGCAACGAAGCGGGCGTCGGCTCGCGCGATATTCTGGAAGTGACATTCGTCGGCAACCCCATCATGCATCATCTGCTGCTGGGCATCGATCCGACGGAGCTGGGCGGCGCTCCCTTTGCGCTCGCAACCGACGGTGCGATCACCATCTGGGCGAGCGAGATCGATCTTCGCATCCATCCCAATGCGCGCATCTTCGTGCTGCCCTGCATCGCCGGCCATGTGGGTGCGGATACCGCCGGCGTCATCCTGTCGGAAGCGCCGCATCACGCCGACCAGATGACGCTCATCGTCGATGTCGGTACCAACGCCGAAATCGTGCTGGGCAATCGCAACCGCCTGCTTGCCGCCTCCAGCCCGACCGGTCCCGCCTTCGAAGGCGCGCAGATCTCCTGCGGCCAGCGTGCGGCGCCCGGCGCCATCGAACGCGTGCGCATCGATCCAGAGACTCTGGAACCGCGCTTCAAGATCATCGGCTCCGATAAATGGTCGGATGAGCCCGGCTTCGCGGAGGAAACGAAGGAACTTGGTGTGACCGGCGTGTGCGGCTCCGGCATCATCGAAGCGCTGGCGGAAATGTTCCTCGCCGGGATCATCACGACCGATGGCGTGGTCGACGGCTCGCTCGCGGCGCGAAGCGCGCGCATCCAGAAGGAAGGGCGGACCTTCTCTTATCTGTTGCATCAGGGGCCGCCGGTGCTGCGCATCACACAAAATGATGTGCGGGCGATTCAGCTGGCCAAGGCAGCGCTCTACGCCGGTGCCCGCCTGCTGATGGATCACATGGGCGTCGACCAGCTGGACCGGATCACGCTGGCTGGGGCCTTCGGCAGCCACATCGACGTCAAATACGCGATGATTTTGGGCATGATCCCCGATTGCGACCTGGCCAAGGTGGGTTCGGCCGGGAACGCAGCAGGAACAGGGGCCCGAATTGCCCTTCTGAACATGAAATCCCGGGACGAAATCGCCAAGGTGGTCAAGCAGGTGGAGAAGATCGAGACCGCCGTGGAGCCCAAATTCCAGGAACATTTCGTGGAAGCGATGGCGATTCCGCACAAAACTCGCCCATACCCGCACCTTTCTGCCGTTGTCCGCTTGCCAGCCCCCAAAGAACTGTTGCAGGCTGGAGACGACGAGGGGGGCCACCGCCGGCGCCGCCGGCGATAGCGACGGCCCCTTTATCGGGGGATGAATGGCGAAGAAACCGAAGCCCAAAGGGGCTCACGGGAATAAATCGGGAACAAAGCGGCCGGCAGCGGCAAAAGGCTCGGTCAAGCCTGCAGCCAAGCGCGCGCCGGCGAAGAAACCCGCCCCGGCAGCTCGCGCGAAGGCAAGCAAACCGACGGTTGTGCACAAGCCGGCCTCGAAGTCCGTACCCAAATCGGCTGTCAAACCGGCCAAGCCGCTACCCAAAACCGTCACGAAGATTCCGCCCAGGAAAGAGGCGGCGCGGCCCGAGATTGTCGCACGGCCGGAGTTTCCACTATCGCCACCCGCACCGACTCCTTCGCCGCGGCCGGTCTTCGTTTCGCCGCCGCGTCCGCCTGAACCGCAGCGCCCGACGCCGATCAAGCTGAAGCCGGCGACCGGCCCGAATGCCCCGCGCATCCTGGCGGTGCGCGCCCTGCTCGATGCCCAGCGCCATCACGATCTGCCGGGACTGCTCGAACTGTTCGGGCCGGAACCGACGCTGGAGTTCGCCGGCGGGCCGCGTCATGTGGGCAAGGAGCGGGTCGGCCAGATCTATGGCGACATGCTGCGCGCCTTTCCCGACCTTACCATCGACGTGATCGGCGAGCATGCGGCCGAGCGCAGCGTGGTGGTGGAATACGTCATGCAGGGTACGCATCGCCAGCAATGGCTGGGCATGGCACCGCGCGGCCGCACTCTGACGCTGCCGTTCTGCGCGGTCTTTCTGTTCGACAAGAAGGACCAGCTCTCGGCCCAGCGGCTTTATCTCGACCGTAACCTTGCGATCGTACAATTGACGAGTGGGCTCTTGCGCTAAAGGGGAATTGCGCAGCGGGCCTTCGGGGGATTAGCGCCGGAGGAGCCGCCGATGGCGGACGGAAGAAGGTTGAGAAGCGCCGCTGTGGCGGGTTTCGCGATCATGAGCGCGCTCGCGCTTGGCGCCTGCAAAAAGGAAAACACCTACGCGCCGCCGCCGCCGGCCGAAGTCGGCGTCACTTCCCCGCTGAAGCAAAAGGTCACGCCCTATTTCGAGGCGACGGGCAACACGGTCGCCTACAACTCCGTCGACCTCCAGGCCCGCGTCGAGGGTTTCCTGCAGGAGATCAATTACAAGGACGGCGCCCAGGTAAAAAAGGGCGACGTGCTGTTCGTCATCGAGCCCGCGCCCTATGAAGCGAAGCTGAAGCAGGCCCAGTCCCAGGTTCAGTCGAGCCAGGCCTCGGTGACCCAGGCGAGCAACGAATACAACCGCCAACTCGCGCTGACCAACAAGGGCTATGCCACCGCTTCCAATCTCGACGTGCAGAAGGCGGCGCGCGATTCTGCCTCGGCGCAGCTGCTCGATAACCAGGCCGGCGTCAGCATTGCCGCGATCAACCTCAGCTACTGCAGCATCAGCGCGCCCTTCGACGGCACGGTGACGGCGCACCAGGCCTCGGTGGGCGAGCTCGTGGGAGTCACGGGGCCGACGACGCTTGCGACCATCGTCCAGCTCGATCCCATCTATGTGACGTTCAACATGAGCGAGCAGGATGTCCTGCACATCCGCGAGACGCTCGTTGCGCGCCACATGACGCTCGCCGACCTCGGCCAGGTTCCCATCGATGTCGGGCTGATGACCGAGCAGGGCTTTCCCCATCGCGGCATGCTGGATTACGTCGCCCCGCAGATCGATTCGACCACCGGCACCCTGCAGGTGCGCGCCATCTTCAAGAATGACGACCACATGCTGCTGCCCGGCTTCTTCACCCGGGTGCGCATTCCCATGCTGCTGAGGTCCGGGGAAGCCCTGCTGGTACCGGATGCGGCACTGGGCTCCAACCAGGCAGGCAACTATCTGCTGGTCCTGAACAAGGACGATGTCGTCGAGCAGCGCAGCGTGGTCACCGGTCAGATCTTCGGTCCCTTGCGCCAGATCACCAGCGGGCTTTCAGCCGATGACCGTGTGGTGGTGGATGGCGTCTCCCGCGCCGTGGTTGGCGAGAAGGTGGTGCCGAAAGCTCGGACCATCGCGCCGCCGCCCGCCGATACCACCCGGCCGTAACCCCGCGTGCGCGGGCGGATAGTCGCCAAATTCTTCATCGAGCGGCCGGTGCTGGCCAATGTACTGGCGATCCTGTTCGTCTTGATCGGCGCGGTGGCGCTGTTCGAGCTGCCGGTGGCGCAGTATCCAAACGTCACCCCGCCCACCATCAGCGTCACCACGCGCTATCCGGGTGCGAGCGCCACCACGGTCATGAACACCGTGGCCTTGCCGATCGAACAACAGGTCAATGGCGTGGAGCACATGCTCTACATGCAGTCGACCAGTGCGGCCGACGGCACCTATTCGCTGATCGTCACCTTCGATATCGGAACCGACCTCAACTTCGCCCAGGTGCTGGTGCAGAACCGCGTTTCCAGCGCGCTGTCGCAGCTGCCCAGCGCCGTGCAGAACCAGGGCGTGACGGTGCAGCAGAAGTCGACCTCGATCCTGGCCATTGTCGCCCTGACCTCGCCGGCCAAACAGTACGACAGTCTTTATCTCTCGAACTTCGCCACCATCAACCTGGTGAATGAACTGGCCCGATTGCCGGGTGTGGGCAATGTCATGGTCTTCGGCGTCGGCCAGTACTCCATGCGCGTCTGGCTCGATCCGCAGCGCCTGCTGGCGCGCGGTCTCGTGCCCCAGGACGTCATCAACGTCATCCAGAGCCAGAGCCAGGAAGTCTCGGCCGGCCAGGTGGGCACACCACCGGCACCGGACGACCAGAGCTTCCAGTACACGGTGCGGGTGGCGGGCCGCTTCGACAGTCCCGATCAGTTCGCCAACATCATCGTCAAGACCGATGCCGGCAACGGCGGCCAGATCACGCGGTTGCGCGATGTCGCCCGGGTCGAGCTTGGCGCGCAGACCTATTCCCAAGCCTTCACCCTGGACAACCAGCCCGCCGCCGGCATTGCGGTCTATCAATCCGCCGACGCCAACGCGCTGAATGTGGAAGGCGAGGTCAAGGCCAAGCTCGATGAGCTGAGCAAAAGCTTTCCGACGGGAATCCAGTACAGCATCCCCTTCGATACGACGAAGTTCGTCCACGCCTCGGTGGCCGAGG
>CAZQLF010000284.1:0-4764 GCA_964594035.1 uncultured Rhodospirillaceae bacterium
CGCCGGTCGAGGTCCGCGACCGCCATCGCGTCGGCGTAGAGCTGCCGCACAGCCGACTTCGCCCTCCGCACGACTTCGACCGAGTCGTCCCGGGCCCAGCGCTTCCCGGCCCAGACGACACCCCTCCCCCAGGCCGGGGCGGGACCGGGCAGGCCGGCAAGCTGGCGCTGGAAGCGGCCATCGCCGTCGATGGCAAGATCCGCGAGCAGCGAAAGCGCCTGGGGCTCTAGGTTTTCTTCCCGATCATCGACAGCGCCACCGCCGCGGCGCATTCGCTGGGGCGGCCCTCGACCGACAGCCTTGCCATGGCTTCGGCGTACGCTTCCTTCTGTGCCGCGCGAGCTTGCGGATCGGTCAGCAAACGATCGACCTCGGCCACCATCGCCTCGAGGCGGCAGTTCTCCTGCAGCAATTCCGGTGTGGCCTCGCGATCGAGCGTCAGATTGATGAGCGAGGCGAAGCGCACCTTCACCAGGCGGCGCACGATCGCCGCCGTCATGGGGCTCGCGCGATAGGCGATGACGGCGGGAACGCCCATGACGGCAAGCTCGACCGCGACCGTCCCCGATGCTGCGAGCGCCGCATCGCAGGCGGCAAACGCATCGCGCTTTTCCGCCGGATCGACGACGACGCTCACCGGCACGCCGGCGGCCTCAGCGCCCGCTTGCGCCAGCTTCGCCACAGACCCGACCGTTGGCAGCACGACGTGCAGCCCGGGATGACGCTGCCTGAGCTCGGCCATCGCCGCGGCAAACAGCTTCAGCAGCATGCGCAGTTCGATCGCGCGGCTGCCGGGCAACATGGCGACCACTTTCGCATCTGCCGGAATTGCGTGGCGGCGGCGGAAGGCGGCACCGTCGGCAGCCTCGCTGGCCAGTTCGAGGGCCGGATGACCCACATAGGTGCAGGGCAGGTTCACGGCCGCAAAATAGGGCGGCTCGAACGGCAGCAGCGCCAGCAAATGATCGAAGATCCGGGCAAAGCGCTCGGCCCGCCAGGGTTTCCATGCCCAGACCGTGGGTGCCACGTAATGCAGAAGCGGAATGCCGCGGCCATGCAGCCGCCTGGCGATCCTGAGGTTGAAGGCCGGCGCGTCGATCGTCACGAGAAGATCGGGCGGATTGTCCTTCAGCCAGCCGGCCGTTTCGCGAATGCGCCGCAGCAGCGAGGGCAGATGCGGCAGCAACTCGATCAAACCCATATGGCCGAGCTCGCTGATCGGAAAGCGGCTGGCAAGACCGGCGCGGATCATATGATCGCCACCGATCCCCTCCAGCCGAACCGACCCCCCGGTTGCCTGCTGCAGGGCCGCCATCAGCCGCCCGCCCAGCATGTCGCCGGAAGGCTCGCCGGCGATGATGACGATGCGCGGGCCCTGCCCGTTCGCTGCCGCCGTCATGGGGCTTCATCCAGTCCGGTCAGGAACATGCCGGCGGCATCGGCCGCCCTGCCCAGCGCCTGCCCGTCCATGAGCAGTACGCCGCCCGGCTCGACCGCGATCCCGCGAAAGCCGGCCGCCGCCGCCTTCTGCAGCGTCAGCAGGCCGATGACCGGCGGGTCGGAGCGCATGTCCTGTTGGGGCTTGCGCGCTTTCACCAGGATCGGCCCGACCTCGCCCGCGCGCCGGCCGGCGCAGCGTGCGATCAGCGAATCCGTCCCGTCCGGCCCTTCGCGATCGATAACGCCTTCGCCCAGAACAACCACAGCCTGGCCCTCGTCGTTCTGCCCGTGCTGTCGGGCCGCGTTAAGGCCGATGGCGATCGCGCGGCATTCGCTCTCCGTCGGGATCACGCTGCCATAAGGGCCGCGCCGCGCGAGCAGCCCCGGCTCGATATCGGCGGGGCCGACAATGGTGAAGCCCTCGCTCTCCAGCTCACTGACGATCGCCACCAGCAGGCGATTGTCGCTCAGCAGGCGTCCCCCGATCCGCGCCAGGAACAGAACCGCGCGCCAATCGCCGAACAGCGCGCTCACCGGCGGGCGATGGACCTTGCCGCAGAAGACAAGACGCTCGACGCCTCGTTCGCGCAGCCTGGCGATGATGGCCGTGTACTGGCCGACGGAAAACCAGTCATGGGGTGCCTCGCCGATGACGGCCGGATCGGCATTGCCGCTGAGCGCGATGACGTGGAAGTCGCGCTGCTCGCGCCGACAAGTCTGGATCAGCAGCGCCGGCAGTTCGCCGCCACCGGCGATGATGCCCAGCCTGGGGGGAGCCGCTGGCCGCTCAGCCATGCCGCTGCTTAGCCATGGAGCTCAGGCATCGCTGTCGGCGGCAACCGTGCAGATCGGCCGCGAGGCATCGGCGGTGATGAAGGCGATGATGTCCATCACCACCGGGCTGTCGCGATATTCCTGTGCCACCTGGTCGATGCGCTCGCTGAAGGCGCCGGTCCCCAGGAACAACTGGCGATAGGCTGCGCGCAGCACCTTGATATCGCGGCTGGTGAAATTTCGCCGCTTCATGCCGACGATGTTGAGACCGCGCAGCCGGCAGCGGTTTCCCGCCGCCATGGCAAACGGCACGATGTCCTGGCCGACGGCCGAGCAGCCGCCCACCATGGCATGCTTGCCCACCCGGCAGTTCTGATGCAGCGCGGTCAGGCCGCCGATGATCACGTAGTCGCCGATGCTGACATGGCTCGCCAGCGTGGCGTTGTTGGCCATGATCACGGAATCGCCGACCCGGCAGTCATGGGCGATATGAACGCCGACCATGAAATAGCCGTCGCTGCCCACCCGTGTCGGCACGCCTCCGGTATCCGTGCCGCTGTTCATGGTGACGTATTCGCGCAGGATGTTGTTGCGCCCGATCTCCAGGCCCGACGGTTCGCGCTTGTAGCCGGCATATTGCGGGGGCTGGCCCAATGAGGCGAAAGGGTAGACGACCGTCCCGGCGCCAACCGTCGTGCGGCCGGAAACCACCACATGGGGATGCAGCACCACGCCCGGCTCGATGACGGCCTGTTCACCCACGGAGCAATAGGCGCCGATCTCCGCGTCATCGGCGATCCGTGCACCGCCTGCGACGACGGCGGTGCTATGGATGCGGCTCATGTGTCTTCCCGGACCATGGCGGCGAATTCGGCTTCCGCCACCACCTTGTCACCTACTTTTGCCTGGCCCTCGAACTTCCAGACGGGCCCGCGGTTGCGCTGCTTGATGACATCGATGATCAGCTGGTCGCCGGGATAGACCGGGCGGCGGAACCGGCACTTGTCGACGCTCATGAAATAGACGAGCTTGCCCTCGGAAGCAGCGCCGAGCGTATGAACCACCAGCACGGCCGCGGTCTGCGCCATCGCTTCCACGATCAGCACGCCCGGCATGACCGGGGCGTTGGGAAAGTGCCCCTGGAAATGCGGCTCGGTCATGCTGACGTTCTTGATGCCGGTACAGCCTTTGTCCGCCACAAGATTGCGGACCTGATCGATCATCAGGAACGGCGGACGGTGCGGGATCATCTGCATGATCCGCACGCTATCCACGGTCAGGCCGGTGCCGGAGGGCGTCTGCGTTTCACTCATCGAGCGCGAACCTTCGCCGGGTGTCCGTCTACTGCGGCGCCGGCAGCTTCACCGTTGTGAGCTTGGCATCGAGCTTCGCCAAGGCTTCCTTGGTTATGTCGTAGCTTGTCGCATTCCATACCACTACCGACTTGTTCAGGACCATGGTGAGTCCCCTGGCCTTGGCAATGTCGGCGGCCGCCTGCACCAGCGCCGCCCCGACCTGGGTCATGGCCCCGCCTTCCATCTGCTGCAACTGCTTGCTTCGCAACGCGGCCTTCTGGCGCAGCGCCTCGACCTGCTGGCCGAGCTGCGTTTTCTTGGCTTCGAAGTCCTGCTGCGACAGGGTTGCCCGCTGCTGCTGCAGCTGCTGGTCGGCCGCCCGAATGGCGTTCTCCTGCTGGGACAGCTCCGCCTGATATGTCGCGGCCTGCTTTTCCAGCGCCGCCTTCACGCTCTTGGTGGCCTTGGCGTTGGCCAGAATGTATTCCACATTCATCACCCCCATGACCACCGGCTCATTGGTGACGGCACTCGCTGGGGTCGTCTGGGCACGGGCAGGCGTTGGCGCCGTCAGAAGAAGGACGGCCGCGAGTGCCGCGGCGAGCATCCGGTTCAACCATCGAAGAGAGTCGCTCAAAAGCTGGTTCCTACGCTGAAATTGATGAGCTGGGTAAGGTCGAAATCCTCTTTGAGGATTGGATAGGCCACGTCAACGGCAATCGGTCCGAAGGGCGATTTCCACAGCACGCCCACGCCGGCCGAAACGCGCAATGACGCCGAATCCTGGATGGTACTGATGTCGGCATCGGTATTGGTCAGGGTGCCGAAATCGGTGAAGGCATGGGCACGCACCTGGTATTCCTCGGGCAGGCCCGTCGGGAAGGATACCTGGAAGGTGCCAACGACATAGTCCTTGCCGCCGAGGGAATCGCCGCTGACTGAATCGCGGGGGCCGATACCGGAGCTCTCGAAGCCGCGGAAGGTGTTGCCGCCGAGCTGATAGCTGTTGGAAATGAAGACCGGCTCGCCGAGATCCTGGATGTGGCCAACCTCGCCCGTCAGCCCGGCGATCACCGTCTTGCTCTTGTTCAGCGAATAGTAATAGCCGCCCCCGAGCCGCGTGCCGATATAGGCGAAATCGCCGGGCGGCCCGGAAATATCGCTGCGCAACCTGATGTAATAGCCCTCGGTGGGATCGAAGCGGTTGTCGCGCCGGTCATAAAGGAATTCGTTGCCGAGCACCGAATTCAGGTTC
>CAZQLF010000285.1:0-4752 GCA_964594035.1 uncultured Rhodospirillaceae bacterium
ATTGCAGCACTCCACGACGAGGCGCGCAGACAGATCGAGGCCGATACAAAAGCGTGAGGTGAAGGCCGGGCCGGCGGCAGTCCCGGCTTATCCCGCTCAGATCCGGTCAGGACTTCCCGAAGACGCGCTTGAAGATCTGATCGACGCGCTTGGTGTGATAGCCAAGATCGAAGCAGGCGGCGAGCGCCTTCGGCTTGATCGCCTTGGCAACTTCGGGATCGGCCTTCAGCAGGCCCTGGAAATCGAGTCCCTTTTCCCAGGCGCGCATGGCATTGCGCTGCACGGCGCGATAGGCATCCTCGCGCGCCATGCCCGCCTGGGTCAGCGCCAGCATCACGCGCTGGGAATGAACCAGCCCGCCGAACAGGTCGAGATTGCGCTGCATGGCATCGGGGTAGATGACCAGCCGCTCGACGATGCCCGCAAGGCGAGCGAGCGCGAAATCGAGCGCGATGGTGGCATCTGGCGCATTCACCCGTTCCACTGCCGAATGCGAGATGTCGCGTTCATGCCAGAGCGCAATGTTCTCCAGCGCCGGTACAACCGCGCCGCGGATCAACCGCGCCAATCCCGTCAAATTTTCCGACAGTACCGGGTTGCGCTTGTGCGGCATGGCGGAGGAGCCCTTTTGCCCTGGGCTGAAATGCTCCTCGGCCTCGCGCACTTCGCTGCGCTGAAGGTGACGAATCTCGATGGCGAGATTTTCGATCGAGCCGGCGATCACGCCCAATGTGGCGAAGAACATCGCGTGGCGGTCGCGTGGAATGATCTGGGTGGAGATCGGCTCGACCGACAGGCCCATCTGCTTGGCCACATGGCGTTCCACCGCCGGATCGATGTTGGCGAAGGTACCCACGGCACCCGATATCGCGCATGTCGCGATCTCGCGCTGTGCCGCCTTCAGCCGGTCACGAGCACGTTCAAAGGCAGCATAGTGACCCGCGAGCTTCAATCCGAAGGTGGTGGGCTCGGCGTGAATGCCGTGGCTGCGGCCGATACAGACCGTGTTCTTGTGCTCGACCGCGCGGCGCTTGAGCGCGGCCAGCAGCTGGTCGAAATCGGCAAGCAGGATATCGGCCGCCTGTTTCAGCTGCACTGCCAGGCAGGTATCCAGCACGTCGGAAGACGTCATCCCCTGATGCAGGAAGCGTGCCGGAGCCCCGATGTGCTCGGCAAGGTTGGTCAGGAAAGCGATGACGTCATGCCTGGTCTCGCGTTCGATCTCGTCGATGCGCGCGGGCTCGAACTTTCCGCGCTTCCAGATAGCGGCAGCGGCTTTCTTGGGAATGACGCCGAGCGATGCCATCGCATCGCAGGCATGCGCCTCGATCTCGAACCAGATTCGATAGCGGTTTTCCGCTTCCCAGATTGCCGCCATGGCGGGGCGGCTGTAGCGCGGGATCATCGCTCGATCATTCCGCGCGTCACGTCAGCCCGTGCCGCTGGCGCCAGTCGACGGGGTAGAGCGCCCAGCAAACGACCGACTTGTCGCCTTCATAAACGATCGGTGTCTTTTCCGGGATCCAGAGGACGTCGCCGGGCCCGGCGTCGAACACCTCTTTACCTGCGCGCAGACGGAAGCGTCCTTCGATGACGACGATCATCTCGTCATAGAGCACGGTCCATTCGATTGAGCAGCCATCGAAGATGGCGAGGCCCACACCCATGGTCTTGCTGAGCTCGGGGCCGACAAGGCGCGCAATGCTAGCCTGGCCGGGCGGTCCGCCATATTTGTCGAAGGACATGGCATTGCGCTTGAAGTGTTTGATAGCACTCATTTCGCACCCTTGTCGTGTAATCGCCGACGCTAACGCAGCCTTATTCGGGCTGCAACTGTGAGGGTCGCGACGGGGCGCGCCGCAACTGGGCCAGCATGATGCCGACCAGCACCAGCGCGCCGCCGATCAGCTGCGGGGTCGTCGGTGCAACGCCCATTGCCGCGGTGATCAGGATGGCCGTGATGGGCATGAGGTTCATGAACAGGGCTGCAATGACAGCGCCCAGCTTGTTTACGCCGTAATGCCACAGGATGTTTCCGACCATGACCGGTACAAGCGCCAGCCAGATGAAAAGGCCGTAGTCGAACGCCGTCGGGGGCACGAGCGGGGGAAATCGACCGGCCCCGAAAAAGCTGGCGATCAGATAGACGCTGATCAACGTGGCCGAGGCTGTCATCGTCGTCATCGTGGTGATGCGGATCTGCGAGCAACCCAGCAGCCAGCGTTGCGCGGTGATGGAATACCAGGACCAGCAGGCCTGCGCGGCGATGATGAAGATTTCCCCGCCGCGCAGATCGAACGGCGTGCCGTGCAGATTTGGATCGTAAGTGGTGTAGGCGCAGCCGGCGATCGTCAGTGTGATGCCGGGGATCATGTGGCGCGGCACCGGTAGGCGATAGGCGATCCAGCCGACAAACGCGGTCACCACGGGGCTGGTTGCGCTCAGGATCGCAGCGGTTACCGGATTTGAATGCTGGATGCCGAGGGTATAAAGCGGCGCAAAAACGCCGATGCCGATGGTGCCCAGCAGCCACCAGCGCCATGCCGCCATGCCCGCGAACCAGGGCGTGCGGCCTTCCACGACCCGCAGCAGCAACAGCATCGCCGGAATGGGCAGGCAATAACGCACGGCGCCGAGAAAGAAGGGGTCCCAACCCATCAGCAGATGGGTCATGGACGGAATCATGGTTCCCCAGGAGAGGGCAACCAGCAACATGCCGAGATTGGCGGCGAGCATCGGGAAAACTCGAAGGAGGCGACAAGCGGAGGCGGCGACAATCTGGCAGAGCACCGCTAAAGTCGTCAATTCGCCACCGGCCCCAGGCACACCGAGGACCCGCATGAGCTATCAGTCAATTCTTTTCGAGGCGCGCGGACCCATCGGTCTGCTCACATTCAACCGGCCGGATCGGCTGAACGCGTTCAACAAGAGTTTGATTGACGAGGTGAACCACCTGCTGGACCAGGTGGAGAAGGATGACAACATCCGCGTGCTGGTGGTCGCGGGCGCGGGCCGCGCCTTCAGTGCCGGGTTCGATCTCAAGGAGAGTTACGACAAGCCGTGGGAGACGGTGGCTGACGTCACGCCAGCCCTGAAGAAGGATTTCGACTTCATCATGCGCTTCTGGCACTTCCCGCGGCCAACCATTGCCGCGGTGCATGGCTATGCGCTGGCGGGTGCCTGCGAGCTCGCCATGGCCTGCGATATCACCATCGCTGCCGACGGCACGCGCTTCGGCGAGCCAGAGCTGCGCTTCGGCAGCGGCATCGTGGCGTTGCTGATGCCCTGGCTCAGTGGCCCGAAGAAGGCGAAGGAGTACCTTTTGACCGGCAACGATCGCATCGACGCGACGGAGGCGCTCGCCTGCGGCCTTATCAACAGGGTTGTGCCTTTCGGCAGCGAACTGGATGCAGCGCTCGCGCTTGCCCGCGAGATTTCGCTCAACGACCGGATCAAGGTTGCCATGACCAAGCGGGCGATCAACCGCGGCTATGAGATGATGGGGATGCTGACGGCGCTGGAGATGGGGCTGGAGACCGATATTCAGATCGAGGCGCTGCAGACACCCGAGGGACAGGAGTTCAAGGCGATCTCCAAGCGCGACGGGCTGAAAGCGGCATTGGCCTGGCGCGATGCGCGCTTTGCCAAACCGCCGGAGGCCGAGGCGGAGGGTTAACGCCCCCGGCAAGGGCGGGGCCACACCTTGCTGCTCGTCACACCAATAGGTATGGTGCAAGGCCGCGCCGTGCCTCGAGGAAACCATCATGTTTCAAGGATCTCTCGTTGCCCTGATCACCCCCTTCCGCAATGGCGAGGTGGATGAAGCCGCCTTCCAGCGTTTCGTCGACTGGCAGATCAAAGAAGGCACCGATGCGCTTATCCCCTGCGGCACCACGGGCGAATCGCCCACGCTTTCCCACGCCGAACACATGCGGGTGGTGGAGTTGTGCATCGAAGCCGCGGGCGGCCGCGTACCGGTGATCGCGGGGACGGGCTCGAACTCCACGGCAGAAGCGATCCACCTGACGCGTCACGCCAAGCAGGCCGGTGCCAACGCCGCGCTCGTCGTGATGCCCTATTACAACAAGCCGACACCCGAGGGGCAGTATCGCCACTTCAAGGCGATCCATGATGCGGCCGACATTCCGATCCTCATTTACAATATTCCCGGCCGCAGCATCGTCGACATGTCTATTGAGACTATGGCGAGGCTCGCCAAGCTTCCCAACATCGTCGGCGTCAAGGATGCGACCAACGATCTGGCGCGCCCGGTGCGCACCAAGAACGCCATCGGTCCGGATTTCTGTATGCTTTCCGGCGAAGATGCGACGGTCATGGCGTTCTTGGCCCAGGGCGGCCATGGCTGCATCTCGGTGACAGCGAACGTGGCGCCGCGCCTGTTGTCCGACATGCATGGCGCCTGGCGGCGCAGCGATGTGAAAACGGCCATGACGATCAACGAGCGGCTGACGCCGCTGCACGAGGCGCTGTTCTGCGAGGCGAGCCCCGGTCCGGTGAAGTATGCGGCCAATCTGCTGGGCCATTGCCAGGCCGATCTACGTTTGCCGCTTTGCGAAATCGCTGACACCAGCAAGCAGAAAGTCCAGCGCGCGCTTGCTTCCGCGGGGCTTATCAACTAGCTCCATATTCAATGGGTAAAGACGAGCCCCGCAGCGTCGCGCAGAATCGCAAGGCGCGGCACAACTATTTCATCGAGGAAACGCTGGAAGCCGGCATGATGCTGGTGGGCAG
>CAZQLF010000286.1:0-3183 GCA_964594035.1 uncultured Rhodospirillaceae bacterium
GGCTTCATCACAGGACTAGAAGCGGATATCCGCAGCCTTCGCCAGCTCGACGAAGGCGCCGTTCAGTGTGGCATTGTGATGCGCCACGATACGTTCGGCGGGCAGAACCTGCGTATCGAAGGTGGTATGAGCGTCGTCCGCCAGCACCACGCGATAGCCCAAGGCCTTGGCAGCGCGGCAGGCGGAATCGATGCACATCTCGGTCTGCATGCCGGCCACGACCAATTGGTCGATGTCCTTGCTCTTCAATTGCCGGTCGAAATCCGTGCCATGAAAAGCGCTGATGTTCTGTTTGACGATGACCGGTTCACCCGTATTCGGGGCCAAGCTGGGGGGATGGGGAAAGCCGGGCTCGCCCTTGTGCAGGGGATCGCCTTTGGGCCCGTCATGCTGCACATGGAAGACCGGTACGCCCGCGCTGCGTGCGCGGGCCAGAAGGTCGGCGCAGCGCTGCAGCACCGCCTCACCCTGGTGGGGCGGGATCACGTCGGTGAACATGCCCTGCTGCATGTCGATGATGACCAGTGCGGTTGTCATGAAACGCGTTCCTGAATGATGGGGTAACCCAGCATAGCAAGCCTGGATGCGAGTTCGAGATGTTATCGCGTGCGGGACCGCAGCAAAAACAGGGCATGGTGGTCGGGCTGGGTCGTGACCACGGCCATGGGATAGACGGGGCCTGTCTCCGCCAGACGCACGTCGAACCGCTTTAGCATGAGAGCCAGTACCAATGCTGCCTCGGTCAGGGCGAATTGCGCACCGACACAGACCCGGGGGCCGGCGCCGAACGGCAGATACGCCAGGCGCGGAATGGCGGGCGCGCTCTCCAGGAAACGCGACGGGTCGAAGGCGTCGGGATTGGTCCAGTGGCGGCGATGGTGGTGCAGGACCCAGGGCGAAATCAACACCAGCGAGCCGCCGGGAAAGGCGATGTCCTGCCAGCGATCGTCGCCGATGGCCTGGCGCACCAGCACGAAGGCCGGGGGAAACAGGCGCAAGCCCTCGCTCACCACGGCACGCGCATAGGACAAGCGCTGCAAGGCCTCGAAGCTGCTATCGGCGTTGATATCGACGGCCGATACTTCATCGGCAAGGCGCTGCTACTCGGCCGGCGCATTGGCCAGCAAATAGAGCGACCAGAACAAAGCCAGCGCCGTCGTCTCATGGCCCGCGACGATCAGTGTAGAGATCTGGTCGCGCAGCTGCTCGCGGCTGAATGCTTCACCCGTCTCGGGATCACGGGCCGCGCGCAGGATATCGAGAAGATCGCGGGGCACCTCCGGCGCCGTTTCGGCAAGACGGTCGGCGATGATGCTGTCCATGAATTTTTCCCAGCGCCGGCGAAAACGATGACGCGCGAGATCGCGCAACGTGGGAACGCTGGGCGGCAGCAGCATATCGAACAGATAAGGCTTGCCCAGGCGCAGGCCGAAATCGGTGATCATGGTGCGCAGCGCCACGCCCTGCTGGCGCATCTCCAGCGAAAACATCGACCGGCCGGCGATTTCCAACGCCAGCACCTGCATGGCGGCGAGAAGATCGATAGGCTGGCCGGCCAGCGCTGCGAGGCGCTCGACGGCATCCTGTGCTGCAAGGACCACATGGCGGGCCAGCATCGGCATGACGCGCGGCGCCAGTGACGGCGCGATGGTGCGCCGCTGATGCTTCCAGTCGTCGCCTTCGCTCAGGAACAGGCCGCGCCCGACGATGGGACGCAGGATGCGCACGCTGGCCGGCGAGCGGCGATAGTTGGCGGCGTTGTCCACCAGCACGTGATGGATTGCTTCGGGGGTGTTCAACAGCACGCGCTGCCGGCCGAAAAAGCGGCTGACCAGAATTTCCTTTTCATAGGCGGCCTGCGGCCACATCTGGATCGCGTTCCCGCGCAGCGTCTTCAGGATGCCGAACCAGCCGTGTTCCTCCCGGGGAACCGGCGGCCGCGGCGGGGAATAGAGCGTGGCGCCGCTCATCATGGGGCGGACTCGAACACGCCCGCAGTGAAGTCTTCGGCCAGGCGGCCAAGCTCCGGGCCCAGCACGCGATCGGCCTCCACCGGCCCCACGATCGCGCGAACGCGGACGGCAAACTCCCGCAGGGCCGGCGGCGCCTGCCGGTTGGTCACATGCAGCGCCTGGCTTGCCATGACGGCCAGCATCGCCAGCGCTGCGTCGAGGCAGCGGCCCGCTTTGGCTTCCTTGGCGAAAGCAAGGATGACAGGACTTGCCACATCGTCCTGGCCGGCGCCGGCGGATTCGCTGCCCGGAATGAAGGTGCGCTGGGCCGCCGCCTTCGCCTGCTCGAGATAGCCGGTAATGGCCATGGGCACATAGCCGATGTTGCCATGGCCATCGGCGTCACTCGGATCGCGCCCCACGAGCAGCAGATCGGGCAGATGCGAGACGCGGCCGATCAGAAGCTTGGAGGCGTGGCGGTCGCAGAGCAGGCAGAGATCGGCCCAGATGGCGGCGAGATCGTCCAGCGCGGGGCTCGCCATGGCGTTGTGATAGCCGCCTGTGGAAAGGCAGCGGCCCCAGGGGTGCGTGGTATCCGGCGGCACATAAACGGGATTGTCGGACGCAGAAGCAAGCGAGAGCGTCGCGACGTCTTCGGCCTGGGTTGTCGCTCGATGAGCCTGGCCGAGTACGCGGGGCAGAATGCGATAGCTGACCGGCGCCTGGTAGTTGCGCCGGCCGTCGCCTGCCCCTTCCAAATAACGCCGCAGGCCCTGAAGCGCTGCGGCTTCGTGTCTGTTGTTCCACAAGGAATCGAGGGCCGCGTCGTAATGCTCCAGCGGCGCCCGGAAGGCTTCGATGGAAAGGGCGAAGACCTGGTGGGCGAGATCCAGCCGCTTTTGGGCGGCGAGGGCCGCATCGGCGACAAGCGCGGCCGCACAGGGCGACCCGTTGATCAGCGAACCGCGTTCCTTGACCTCGAGATCGAAACGTTCCGAGAGCCCAGCGAACAGCGGATAGAGTGCGAGTATCTCACCGGCCCCACCCTGGCCCGAACCTGGAACAATCGGCATGGGGCCGCCATCCAGCAGGGCAGCCACCGCCTCGGCGATGCGCGGGCTCGTGGCGGCATGGCCTTCGACGAAATTGGCAAGCCGCGCGAGCACGATGCCGCGGACCACCCGCTCCGGCAGCGGATCGCCGAACGATGTCGCGGCGGCGAAGGGTTTCA
>CAZQLF010000286.1:3283-4747 GCA_964594035.1 uncultured Rhodospirillaceae bacterium
AGCAGCGTCATAATGGCGCCATGAACGACGGTCGCCTGATGGCCGCCCTGGGGGCTGGCTGCTGCGCCATCGGGGCTGTGGCCTGGCTGCTGATTCGGGGCCTGCATCTGCCCGGCGGCCTGGCATGGGCGGACTATGCCTTCCTCGGCGCCATCGCCCTTGGCCTGCTCTGCTTTGCCGGCACCTATGAGGCCTTCGTCCATCAGCGCCGGCGCCTGGAGCGGCTGCGCGGTGCAGTAACTATTGCCGCCGGCCTCGGCACGCCGCTGCCACCGCCGGGTCTTGGGGCCCCCGATTCCATCGATCGCCTGCGCCAGGCGGTGGCCGATCTGATCGGCCGCGAGCGTGAGCGACGGGGGTTGCTGGACCGCCGGCTGGAAGCGATCCTGGGCGCCATCGAAGACGCCATCGTGGTGGTGACGGCGCAGGGCCAGATCAGCCTGCTGAACGCGGCGGGCAAGGCCTTGCTCGGCGAGCACGGCCATCTCGGCGGCAGCCTGTTCGAACTGTTCGACCAGGCTCTGGTGACGCGCCTGCTGGCCGAGGCGGAGGCGGGCGGCCCTGCCCGGCGCGTGCAGCTTGTCGGCATCGAGGGCCAGGAAGTCGAATGCCAGATCGCAGGGCTTGGGCCAGGCGGCGGGGCGCTGTTCTTTTTCCCGGCGGGGCCGGTTGCCATCCATCGTTCACTGGAACATGATCTCGGCCTGCACGATCACGCGCCGCCGCCAGCCCCCTCCACCGAGGCGACCTTGCTGGAGGATCTGGCGGCCGTGTCGCTGGATACCGAAACCACGGGATTGAATGTGCGGCGCGACCGGATGCTGTCGGTGGCGGCGGTACCGCTGCATGGTGCACGCATCTTTCGTGCCAGTGTGTTCGACCGGCTGGTCAATCCCGGGTCGCGCATCCCGCCGGGTTCGACGGCGGTGCACAGCATCACCGATGCCATGGCCGCCGATGCTCCGCCCTTCCGCAGCATTGCCGCCGACCTGGCGGCGTTTTGCGGCGAACGCGTCTGGATCGGTCACAACATAGGCTTCGATATCGCGATCCTGCGCCGTGAACACGCTATGGCCGGGTTGACCTGGCGCGATCCTATCGGCCTCGACACGCTGCGCCTCTATGCCGCGCTCTATCCCGATGCGCCCGATGTTGAACTGGACGCAGTCGCCGCCGACCTCGATGTCGATGTGCGCGGGCGTCATACCGCGCTGGGCGATGCGCTGGTGACCGCCGAGGTCTATCGCCGGATGCTGCCGTTGCTGCGCGATGCCGGCGTTACCACTCTCGGCGAGGCGCTGAAATTTGCCGAACGTCCGCGTGTGATCCTGCGTCTGCAGCGCTCGCTGGGCTGGTAGCCCATGGACCGCGCCGTTATCGAGCGCATCGATTCCTTCGTCTACCGCCATCGCGTCGCCGAGGCGATGGATACGCCGGTGGCGGTGATCCACCCCACGGACACGG
>CAZQLF010000287.1:0-4742 GCA_964594035.1 uncultured Rhodospirillaceae bacterium
GCGTCGCCATGGGCCGCGCCATCGTGCGCAACCCCAAGGTGTTCCTGTTCGACGAACCGCTGTCGAACCTCGATGCCAAGCTCAGGGTGGAGACCCGCATCGAGATCAAGCGGCTGCATCAGCGCCTCGCCACCACCATCGTCTATGTAACCCATGACCAGATCGAGGCGATGACGATGGCAACGCGCATTGCGATCATGAATGAAGGCGCCGTCCAGCAATATGCAACGCCGGCCGAAATCTACGACCACCCGGCCAACACCTATGTCGGCGGCTTCATCGGCGCGCCGCCGATGAATTTCATCGCCGGCCGGCTGGAGAACTCGCAGGACAAACTCTCGGTCTCCATTGCCGGTGGCCATCTGCTGCCGTTGGTTGACCCATCGCCCGGGCAAGCAGCATGGAAAGGCCGCGACGTGATCCTGGGTATCCGGCCCGAGGCCCTCAGCCTCGCCGGCGATCACGAGGCCGAGATCGAAGCGGCCATCGACGTGGTCGAGCCGACAGGCGCCGATACGCTGGCCTACTTCATGCTCAGCGGCCGCACGGTTGTAGCGCGCCTCAAGCCGCGCGATGTGGAAAAACCCGGAACGACGCTGCGCCTCGCCGCCGACATGTCGCGCGCAAGCCTGTTCGACCCGAAGAGCGGCGAACGGATTGGATAAGAAGGCCCGGATAGAGTCACTCCTCAATCCTCATGTCCGCATGACGCGCATCCGCGGTTCCTTTCTTCATTTTCGCGCAAAGTCGTGGATCCCCGGGCTCTGCCTTTGGCAGCCCCGGGGACGACGGAGGGAGTAAGAACTTCGGCCGCGCCTCTTTCTCAATCGTCACGCCCGGGGCCGGCTCTTTGGCCGGAGCCCGGGCATCCACGACTTGAAAGCGAAGGAAGGAAGGCGGGTGACAGGGTCAAGCCTGGCCATGACGGCTGGGCAGCTACGTTTTCGCCGGCAGCAACTTTTCCAGCGTGGCCAGCTGGTCGGCCTCGCGGTAGGGCTTGTCCCATCGGATGCGGCTGATGCGGGGAAAGCGCATGGCAATCCCGGAGCGGTGGCGGGTCGAGCGCTGCAGGCCTTCGAAGGCCACTTCCAGGACCACACCGCGCTCCACCTCGCGCACCGGACCGAAGCGGTTGACCGTGTGGTTGCGCACCCAGCGGTCGAGGTCCAGCAGCTCGGCATCGGTAAAGCCGAAATAGGCCTTGCCCACTGGCACCAGCTCGTCGCCGCGCCAGAGGCCGAAGGTGTAATCCGAATAATAGGAGGAGCGCTTGCCATGGCCGCGCTGGGCATACATCAGCACGGCATCGACCAGCTTGGGATCGATCTTCCATTTGTACCATTGGCCCGTCGGCCGGCCGGCGACATAGACGCTGTCGGCCCGTTTCAGCATCAGGCCCTCGACGCCCGGAGCGGCAACCGCTTTGCGCTTGGCCGCCAGCTCCTCCCAGCTCGAGAAGGAAATCAGCGGCGAGAGGTCGAGTCCCGGCCTTTCCTGCTTCGCAAACCATGACTCCAGATGCGCGCGCCGCACGACAAAGGGCAGGCCCCGCAGATCGTCGGCCCCTTCGAACAGCAGGTCATACAGCCGCACGCCGGCAGGGTAGTCCTTCAGCATGGCGGCGCTAATGGTCTTGCGGTTCAGGCGCTGCTGCAGCTCGGCGAAGGTGCCGATGCCATCCTTGCGCATGACCAGCAGCTCGCCATCCAGGGTCACATCGCCCGGCGCGCGATCGACAACGTCGGGAAACGTGCCCGTAATCTCATCGCCGGTGCGCGAATAGAGGCGCAGCCGCGTGCCCTCGCCCACGATCTGCACGCGCACGCCATCCCATTTCCACTCGGCCATGAAAGCGGCCGGGTCCATGGAGGATAGGTCGTTCTCGTCGAGCGGATGGGCCAGCATCGGCGAGCGGAACGCCGCACGGCCCCTTGCATCGGGGCGCGGGCCCTTGTCTTCCAGCCAAAGGAATAGCGCGCGATAGGGCGGTTCCAGCGCATGCCAGACTTCCTCGACCTCGGCCGGTTCGACCTTGCCAAGCCCGGCCAGTGCGGTCTTGGCAAGCCGCGCCGACACACCTATGCGCAAGTTTCCGGTGATGAGCTTGATGAGCGCCCAGCGCCCTGCCGGCTCCAGCCGGTCGAGCCAGCCAGCGAGCAATGCCGGCAGCTTCGCCTTCGCCGTGGCATGCAGCGTTTCAACGATGGTACCGAGCGCCGGCGGTTTGGCATCGTCGCTGACCTTGGTCGGCCAGATGAGCGCGATCGTTTCCGCCAGATCGCCGACATAGTCGTAGGAAAGCGAGAACAGCACGGGATCGGTTCGCTCGGCGGCGAGGTTGCGCAAGATGCCGGCCTTGGCGTGCTGGAAACTCAGATCGCCGGTCATGGCTGCCAGGGCATAGCCGCGGTCCGGGTCGGGCGTGGTGGCGAAATAGTTGGTCAGCAGGCGCAGCTTGGCATTGCGCTGCGGCTGGTAGAAAAGCTGATCCAGCAATGCTGCGAAACGCTTCATTCCTCGTCTTCGTAGCCGATCAGCGACAGCGCCTTGGCTTCGATGCCGAGACCCGTGGCGTAGTGGAGCAGCGCTTCTTCATTGCCATGGGTCACCCAAAGCTTCGGCGCGCCAACATCGCGGATCGTCTGGGTCAGCTCATCCCAATCGGCGTGATCGGAAATGACCAGCGGCAGTTCGGCGCCAGCCTGGCGCGCGCGGGCGCGCACCGACATCCATCCCGAAGCCACGGCATGGATCGGTTCGCCCATGCGCCGCGACCAGCGGTCATGGATGGCGCTCGGCGGGGCGAGAACGATCTCGCCTTTCATCTCGGCAGCATCGGCCTCGGTTGTTGGCCGCAACTCGCCGAAATCGCAGCCCTGCTGCTTGTAGACCTCGGTCAGCCCCAGCAGCGCGCCATGCAGCCAGATGGGCCGTTCCCAGCCTTCGCGGCGCAGCAGGGACAGTAGGCGCTGGGTCTTGCCCAGTACATAGGCGCCGACGAGATGGGTGCGTTCGGGAAAAAGGGCGATGGAGGCGAGCAGCCGGTGGATTTCGTGATGATCAGAGGGGTGGCGGAAGATTGGCAGGCCGAACGTCGCTTCCGTGACGAAGAGATCGCAGGGCACCACCTCGAAAGGCCGGCAGGTTGGGTCGGGCCGGCGCTTGTAGTCACCGGAAACGACGACGCGCGTTCCCCGATAGTCGAGCACCGCTTGGGCGGAACCCAGGATGTGGCCCGCCGGCGCGAAGCGCACGCTGACATCGCCCAGCCTGATGCTTTCGCCATAGGCCATGGGCTGCAGGTTCTTGCCCGCCTCGTCGGCGAAGCGCGCGCGCATGATCGCGATGGTGCCGGGCGTGGCCAGCACATGGGTATTCCCCGGCCGGGCATGATCGCCATGGCCGTGGGTGATGACCGCGTAATCGACCGCCGAGGTCGGATCGATGGTGAAGTCCCCCGGCTCGCAGTACAGGCCCTTGGGCGTGCTGTGCAGCCAGGTTTCCGGATCGGGCATGAAGTTTAGATAGGCGACACGAGTGCGGATGGCCAGCCCGATCGCTGGGCAGCGAAATGGGCTAAGGTTGTATCGGGGGATCCATGCAAATCGTCGAAAGCAGCTTGTTGGGTTTACGATCCGCTCGGCTGGTCTTTCGAAGCGAGCGATACGCCGTGGAGGTCACGTTATTCGCCATGGTGCATCTTGGCACGCCAGAGTATTTCAAGGCGGCCTATGTCGACGCTTTCGCCCACGATGTCGTCCTGGTTGAAGGCGTAAACTCCCCGATCGCAAGGCGGATATCCCGATCCTATCGCTGGATGCAGGGAAACCGGACCAGCAATCTGATCGTTCAGCCGCCCTATCCCAAGGGTTCAGCAGCCAGGATCGTGCCAGGCGATCTGTCGGCGGAAGAATTCGCTGTCGCCTGGCGCCAAGTTCCCCTCAGCATGCGAGCCTTTGTTTTTGTTTCCGCACCCAGCATTGGCCTGATGCGCCGATGGTTCGGCACACGCAGGACTTTGGCGAACGGCCAAACTCTGGACGACTTGCCGTCACGCCGGGAGATACTCGATCTGAGACCCGAGACGCTGGCCCTCACCCGTGCAATCGTCGGCCAGCGCGATGCGCGGCTAGTCCAGAAGCTGCGCGAACAATTGACCTTCCCCGCTGTGCGACGGATCGCGGTCGTCTATGGCGCGGCACATATGCGGGCCGTAATCCACGATCTGAAGTCGCAAGGATTTCGCGCGGCGAGCGGCGCGTGGCTCACCGCCTTCGAGATTTAGGGCGCCGTCTCAACGCATACACCGGAGAGCCTCATGGTGAGCCTGTCGAACCATGAGCGGCTTGATCGCGCCGCCTCACCCCTTCGGCAGGCTCAGGGTGGGGGCCGAAGCCCGGCCTGCTCAACCCCCCGCCATCTTTGGCAGAATGAAGATCTCGGCATTGGGCGGAATGGGCTGAAAGGCCGGATCGCGATAGATCTGGCCGTTCAGCGACACGGACACGCCCTTTTCCAGCATCGGCTTCAGCTTCGGGTACTGCTCGCCCAGCCGCTTCAGCATCTGATGGAGGTTGGCTGCCTCCACCTCGAACACCGCGTTGCCCCCCGCCGAATTTTTCAACGCACCGGCAAGGGTGACCTGCACCATGTTTGGCCCTCTGGGTCAGGTCCTCTGGCTCAGGTCCTCTTGCCGGCCTTCTTCTCGTTGATCGCCTTCAGCACGCGCGGCGGCGACATCG
>CAZQLF010000288.1:0-4742 GCA_964594035.1 uncultured Rhodospirillaceae bacterium
CATCGCTCGCTTGCGGTCTCGCCGACACGAAGGGCCTGCTGATCGCGGCGCGCTCTATCCAGGGCGTCGGCGGGGCAACTGCCTCGGCCGTCCTGCGATTGTCGCCGGTCAGCATGACGACCCGGATGCCAGCCTGCTTCAACGCGCCGATCGCTTCGGGAGTCGATTCCTTGATGGGATCGGCGATGGCGATCGCGCCTGCCAGCCTGCCATCGATACCGGCAAGAATGACGGTCGCACCTTCACCGCGCAAAGCCTCGGCACGGGAATCCATCGCATCGGCCGCGATTCCAAGATCGGCAAAAAGCCTCTGGTTGCCGAGTGCGACGCGCCGGCCTTCGACTGTTCCCACCACACCCTTGCCGCTGGGTGAATCGAAGTCGTGAGCCTCGCCGGCCGGCAGACCGCGGCGCTTTGCCTCGTCGACAATCGCCGCGGCGAGCGGATGCTCGCTGTTGCGCTCCAGGGCGGCGGCAAGCCGCAGCAGTTCATCGTCGCTCACGGCATCTGTGGCGATCACTGCCACCACCTTCGGCTTGCCCTCGGTCAGCGTGCCGGTCTTGTCGGCGACAAGGGTATCGACCTTTTCCAACCGCTCCAGCGCTTGCGCACTCTTGATCAGGACGCCCGCGCCGGCGCCGCGCCCCACCCCCACCATGATGGACATGGGCGTCGCGAGGCCGAGCGCACAGGGGCAGGCGATGATGAGAACGGCGACGGCCGCAACGATGCCGTAACCGAAGGAGGGCGCGGGTCCCCAGGCCGCCCAGGCGGCAAACGCCAGCAAGGCGATGGCGATCACGGCAGGAACGAACCAGGAGGCAACCAGATCGGCCATGCGCTGGATCGGGGCGCGGCTGCGCTGTGCTTCCGCCACCATGGCAACGATCTGGGCCAGCATCGTCTCGCGGCCGATCCTGTCGGCCCGCATGACGAAGCTGCCGGTCTGATTCATCGTGCCGCCGATGACCTTGGCTTCGACCTCTTTCATGACCGGCATGGATTCGCCGGTCACCATGGATTCATCGACCCCGCTGCGGCCTTCGATCACGGTCCCGTCGACCGGGACTCTTTCGCCCGGGCGCACGCGCAGCCTGTCGCCGGCCTGCACGGCATCCAGGGCAATCTCTTCATCCGCGCCGCCCGCAGCGATGCGACGGGCCGTCTTCGGCGCCAGGCCGAGCAAGGCCCGGATCGCGCCGTTTGTGCGTTCGCGCGCACGCAGTTCGAGAACCTGGCCCAGCAGGACCAGGACCGTGATGACCGAAGCAGCTTCAAAATAAACCGAGACCTGGCCGCCATCGCCGCGAAATGCCGGCGGGAAGATGCCGGGCAGAAGCGTTGCCACGACGCTGTAGGTCCAGGCGACGCCGGTTCCCATGGCAATCAGCGTGAACATGTTCAGGTTGCGCGAAATCACCGACGCCCAGCCGCGGACGAGCAATGGCCATCCGGCCCAGACGACCACGGGCGTCGCCAGGGCGAACTGGATCCAGTTGCCCAACTGTGGACCGATAAGATGGCTGAGGCCCATGACATGGCCGCCCATCTCCAGGGCCACGACTGGAAGCGACAGCGCCAAGCCGATCCAGAACCGCCGGGTCATGTCGGCCAGCTCGTGGCTGGGCCCGGCGTCAATCGTCGGTTCGAGAGGCTCGAGCGCCATGCCGCAGATCGGACAACTGCCCGGCCCTGGTTGGCGGATTTGAGGATGCATGGGGCAGGTGTAGATGGTCCCCGCGGGGGCGGGCGCCGCAGGTGCCGCCGCGGCTAGCACTGGCGCGGCATAGCGCGCTGGTTCCGCCTGGAACCTGTCGCGGCAGCGCTGGGCGCAGAAGAAAAACTCTTTTCCGCTCCAGACAGTCTTGTACTTGGCGGTCTGGCGATCGACCGTCATGCCGCAGACCGGATCGATCGCGGAAGCGGCGCCATCGTCACCGGGCGGGGCGCCATGGCGGCAATGGCGCTGTGTTGCGGTTTTCTGCAAGGTCATCTGCACAATCTCATTCCGAGCTGTATACCCCCATGGGGTATCTACGAACGCGATCGCTTTCTGTCAAGGACCAGCCCCGACGGCGACTGGCGTGCGCGTGCTATCGTCCGGTGATGTCGGAACGATCTCCCCGCCGGCGAACCAAGCGCACAAGCAATCGTAAGTCTGCCGGCGACGCGGCCCTCGGTTGGGCCGCAGGCCTCAGGCGCAATCCGCTCGCCTTCTTCGTCGTTGGGCTCGGGCTTGGCATTGTCATCGGCGTTGCGCTCGCCGTGCATCATGGCGCGGCGCCCACCAACCGGATCGCAAGCTCGTCTACCGGCGCTGTGCCGCCGACACTGGCGCCTCAAGCGGCGCCGTCGGCGCTGCCGGCACCGGCGGCATTTGTGCCCACACCGCCGGCGGCCACTTCTGTTCCGCCACCGCCGCCGCCCTCGACGGCCTCGGGTGGCAAGCCCGCCTGGCAGCAGTTCGCGCTCGCCATGCCGCCCACCGGCGGCCGGCCCATGGTCGCCATCGTCATCGACGATATGGGGATCGACAAGCTAGATGCGGCACGCGTGATCGCGCTGCCGGGCCCGCTCACCATCGCCTTCATGTCCTACGCGACGGACCTGCCCGCGCAAGCCCAGGCCGCACGTGCGGCGGGCGATGAAATCTGGATGCACATTCCTATGGAGCCGATGGATGGCGAGATCGATGCCGGCCCCAATGTGCTGAAGGCCGGCCTGACACCGGATGAACTCCGCCGCCGCCTGGATTGGGCGCTCGCGCGCCTTCCCGGCATCGTTGGCGTCAACAACCACATGGGCAGCCGTTTCACCCAGGATGCGCCCGGCATGGCTATCGTGATGGGCGAGCTTCGCGCCCGCGGTCTCGCCTTCCTCGACTCCCGCACCATCGCCACGACGGTGGCGGCCAATGTCGCGGGCCAGATGGGCGTACCCCATATCGACCGCGACGTCTTCATCGACAACGATGAATCGGTCGAGGCAGTGCTGCGTCAGCTGGAGGAAACGGTGCAAGTCGCGCAGCGCAAGGGCTTTGCCCTTGCCATCGGCCATCCCCATCCCACGACCATCGAGGCCCTGCAGCAATGGCTGCCGACACTGAAGGCAAAGGGCCTGGTCCTGGTGCCTGCCAGCGCCCTCGTGCGCATGGAACTCTCAAGCGCCGGCTGATTTAGCCGTTCATCGCGCTACCATCCTCGACCGCGCAGCGAGCTGATCATGTGTCCTTCCCAGTCGCCGGGCTTATAATGGCAATGGACGTAATCCGCTTGAGCCAATGTTGCAATGCAAGCTCGTACCAGCAATCTCGTGGTCGGAACTTTCGCGCTGCTCTTCATTTTCAGCGTTCCAGCCTTGTTGATGTGGTTCAGCGGCCCAAGCCGACAAAACCTGGTCGAGCACTACGTTCGCTTCAGCGATTCCGTTGCTGGCCTCCATGTGGGAAGCAGCGTGCTGTTCGGAGGCATCCGGATTGGACGTGTTACGGCGGTGCGCATCGACCCGCATGACTCGTCGTTGGCCCGGGTCGATATATCCGTCGATGGCGCGGTACCGCTCTACTCGGATTCAAAGGCCACGCTGCGACTGCAGGGCATCTCCGGGACCATCGCGGTCGACATTAGTCGTGGCGGCCAAATGCGCAGTCGGAAGCTGGGGGCCGGCGATGAAATCGCTGCCAGGTACTCATCGTTCCGCAAGCTTCTGCTGGGTTTGCCGGAGCTGACTGCAAAGGGGAACCTTTTGATGGAACGCGTCAGCGCGTTCTTCAATGCCCAGAATGCCTCGATGGCCGGCCAAATCCTTGCCAACCTGGAAAAGCTGCGCGTTCACTTCGCCGCGGAGGCCCCTGTGGTCAGCGGTCTTCGCGCCGATGCCGATGCTGCCATGGCGCAGTTCAACAATGCGTGGGCGGAATTTCAGCAGACGGGCGGGAATATTGACAAGCTTGTGGCCGCCGCGGCGGCATTGAGTGAAGAGAGCCGGAACCTGGCTTCGGCTTTTGGCGGGGCGGCGACAAACTTCTCTCAATTTGTCGAGGAGAATAGTCGGCCGGTCCAGGATTTCTGGAGCAATGGTTTCTCGCAATGGTCGCCCATGCTCGGAGATCTGCATCGACTGGGCAGGAATCTGGGCCGCCTCTGGGCTGAAATAAAACAGAGTCCCGCCCGCTTCTTCTTTACCTCCCGGGAACAGCAGGGGTTTGAACCGCCACCGAGCACAAGCCAGCATCACTAAATGACATACTCCCGCCACCTTGCGGCTTCACCCATGCCCTTGCTTGCGGGTTGAAAAGGCCGACGCTTAGCGATTACGCCCCTTATCAGCGGCAAAGCGCACGGCTTCCTGCGCGGCGCGCACGAGCGCGCGTGCTTTCTGGATGCACTCCTGATACTCGCCGTGCGGGGTACTGTCGGCGACGATGCCGCCGCCGGCCTGCACATACATCGTGCCGTCCTTCACGACGGCGGTGCGCAGTGCAATGCAGGTATCCATGGCCCCGCTGGCGGCGAAATAGCCGACGGCGCCGGCATAGACACCACGCCGTTCGGGCTCCAGCTCGTCGATGATCTCCATGGCGCGCACCTTCGGTGCACCGGAAACGGTGCCGGCGGGAAATCCCGCGGCCAGCGCGTCGATGGCATCGAGGCCGGGGCGGATATCGCCCTCGACGTTGGAGACGATGTGCATGACGTGGGAGTAGTACTCGATGATGAACTGCTCGGTGACCTCGACGCTGC
>CAZQLF010000289.1:0-4719 GCA_964594035.1 uncultured Rhodospirillaceae bacterium
GGGCGAAATGCGCCGCGCCGGCAGCGATTACTGGTCGATCCCGACCGAATTGGCGAGCGGGCCCAGATCGGCGGGAGGGCATGGCACACCGCGGGAGCGCGTGATCGAATCCGGCGACCTCGTGCATCTGGAGTTCGCCGGTGTGCATCGTCGCTATCACGCCGCGGCCATCCACACCTTCGCGGCAGGTAAACCCAGTAAACGGGCGCGGGAGATCTACGATCTCGGGCGCGCGTCGCTTGCCGCCGGCATCGCAGCAACCCGTCCCGGCGTTCTTGTCGCCGACGTCGAAGAAGCCTCGCTCGTGCCGCTGCGCGCCGTGGGTCTTGAAGGGGCGGCCCTCATGCGCTTTGGCTACGGCATCGGTATCTCCTATCCGCCGATCTGGCTCGAACCATTGCAGATCAGCCGGGGCGTCGACATGCGCCTCGAGACGGGCATGGTGTTCGTCCTCCACGCCTATCTTCAGCTGCTCGAGGAGGGGCTCGGTGTCATCCAAGGGGGCACCTATGCCCTGACGGCGAACGGGTTGGAGATGCTCGTGGGCGGCGGCGACGTGGCCCTCGAGATCGTCTGACATGCCCATCCAGGTCGATGCCGTCGCCTCCGATCCGGCCTTGCCCGCTCATGCTAAAGTCGTGGTCATTGGCGGCGGCATCATCGGTGTCAGTACGGCCTATTTCCTGGCCGAGCAGGGCATTCCGACGGCGCTCTGCGAAAAGGGCGCCATAGCCGGCGAGCAATCGGGCCGCAACTGGGGCTGGTGCCGCACCATGGGGCGCGACCCGCGCGAGCTGCCGCTGGCGATCGAAAGCCTGAAGCTGTGGCGCGCCATCAACCAGCGCATCGGGGCCGAAACCGGGTTTCGCCAGATCGGGACGGTCTACATCTGTCCCGACGAGGCAACCTTCGCAAAGCGCGAGGCCTGGCTGCCCCATGCGCGTCAGTACCAGCTCGACAGCCGCCTGCTGCGCGGCGACGAGGTCAAGACAGTGCTGCAGGGTACGGCGGAGAGCTGGCCCGGCGCTCTGTCTACGCCGAGCGATGGGGTCGCGGAGCCAGGCAAGGCAGCCCCGGCGCTGGCCAAGGCGGCACGCCGGCTCGGGGCCGTCATCATGACCGGCTGTGCCGTGCGCGGCCTGGAGACGGCGGGCGGCCGGGTGTCGGCGGTCATCACCGAGAAGGGCAGCGTCGCCTGCGAGGCTGTCGTGCTTGCGGGTGGTGTCTGGTCCAGCCTGTTTTGCCGCCAATTGAGCCTGCGCCTGCCGCAGCTCAGCGTGCTCGCTTCGGTTCTGCGCACGGCGGCGGTATCGGGTGGGCCAGGGACCGCGGCCTGGGGGCCGGGTTTGGCGCTGCGCCCGCGGCTCGATGGCGGCTACACCGTCTCGCATGGCAGTGTGATTGCCGACATCGTCCCGGACAGCTTTCGCTATTTCGCAGCATTTCTTCCGGCGCTACGCATGGAGCGCAAGAGCGTCGCCTTTCGTTTCGGAAAGCGGTTTATCGACGCCGGGCGGCAATCCAGGCCCTGGCGCCTCGACGAGCCTTCACCCTTCGCGACCACGCGCAGGGTCGACCCTGCGCCGGACGCAGGCTCCCTGGAAAAAGCACGGGCCAATCTGGAGCGCGTATTTCCGGTGTTTCGGGGTGTTGCAACGGTGGCGAGCTGGAGCGGGCTGATCGACGCCACGCCAGACCTTCTGCCGGTCATCTCCACGGTCGATGCCATTCCGGGCTTCTACATCTCGACCGGATTTTCCGGTCACGGCTTCGGCATCGGCCTGGGGGCGGGGCGCCTGACCGCCGATCTCGTCATGGGCCGGACGCCGCTCGTCGATACGGCGCCCTTTCGCTTCGGGCGCTTCAGCGACGGCACAGACATAAAACCGCTGGTAGGCCTGTAGCGATCAGCCCCCGAAGGCCGCCTGCATGTCGCGCGCGGCCTCGCCGAGATGCGAGCGCATGGCGGCTTCCGCACCGGCGACGTCGCCCGCCAGCACCTTGTCGAGGACGAGCTGGTGCATGGCAATGACGCGCTCTGACGATTGGCCGCGCTGATGGCGGCCACGCCGGGCGAGGAAGAAGCTCCGCTCCAGTGCCGGTCCCATCGCTTCGAACAGCGAGACGAGAATGCGATTGCCGCTGGCAACGGCAAGTTGTTCATGAAAGCCGACATCGAACCGATGGAACGCCATCTCATCGGGGCCGCCCGACCCTGCCTTGCCGCCGCCGGCAACGTCGCGCATGCCTTTGAGATTGGCTTCCACCGCGCTGATGGAGAGGCGGTTGGCGCGGCGTGCGGCAAGGCCGGCCGAGAGCACTTCGAGCGACTGGCGGATTTCGATGAGATCGAACACGCCCTTGGGATCGTGCTTGACGATCCAGCTCATGAATTCGCCGAGCGATGCACTGTCAGGCTCGCTCACCACCGCGCGCCGTCCGCGGGCGAGCTCGAGAAGTCCGCGCCCGGCGAGCATCTTCACCGCCTCGCGCACGGTCACGCGGCTGACGCCATGCTTGATCGCCATTTCCGCTTCGCTGGGCATGCTGGCGCCGGGCGCCATCTCACCGACGATCATGCGCACCAGCTCATCCGCGACACTGGCGGCGGCCGTCGCACCGGTTTCGGTCGGCTTCGGAGTCTTTGAACTTGTCATATACGCTACGGTCCTTCGGAATCAGCCGGGTCAGCGCTCCGGCTCGCCGCTACCTTAAGCCCAAGCGAAAAAGCAGGCAATCCGGCGGGTGAGTCCCTTCGGCCGCGGCCTAACTCGTGGGTCATCTTTACAGACATATCTTATTCCATTAGACCTTTGCATGTTCCGCGCGAAAAACAGCGCAGCCGCTTCGCGGTCAACAAAGGGAGGAACTCATATGAAAACCACGTTGAGGATGCCAGTCGCTTTGGCGGGTGCGCTCGCCCTTGGTTCAGCAATAACCCTGGCCATGACGTCGGCCGCGTTTGCCACCGATCCGGTCGCCAAGTGGTGCTCCGGCGTGAAGATCGCCGCTTTCCCGGGCGGTCCGCAGGGCGGCGTTTTCGCCAACAACGTCTATAACGGCTACCGCCAGGCGGAACTCGATCTCGGACCGACAGTTACCTATTACTTCCCCAACTGGGACCCCAACATGATGCTGACCCAGTTGTAGCAGGCGATCGCGACCAAGGGCGACGGCTTCGCCTTTATGCGTCATCCGGGGCACCAGTCGACGGATCCGCTCATCGACAAGGCCCATGCGGCGGGCATCATCTTCACCACGGCCAACACCGCTTTGCCCAAGGCACAGGCCGAGTACGGCCCTGATGGGCTCGGTTATGTCGGGGCGCCGAACTACAAGGCGGGCTTCGCGCTGGGCGCGGAAGCGGCCAAGCGCGCTGGCCTCAAGAGCGGCGATAAGGCTTTCGTCTGGGGCCTGAAGGCCGCCGGCGGCGATCGCGGCCAGGGCACGGTCGGCGTCGTCGACGCGCTGACCAAGGCGGGCGTCAATGTGATTTATCAGGAAATCGATTCAGCGACGAACGCCGATCCTAATGCCGGCACCGCAACGTTCGTCGGCATGATGAAGGCCAATCCCGACATCAAGCTGGTGGTGACCGACCATGGCGGCTTGACCTCCAATGTCGGAGTCTACGCCAAGGCGGCGTCGCTCAACCCCGGCCAGGTCTATTTCGCCGGCTTCGACATGTCGCCGAATACGGCCCAGGCGGTGAAGAACGGCTATCAGAATCTGGTCATCGACCAGCAGCCCTATTTGCAGGGCTACCTGCCGATCCTCAACATCTGCCTGACCAAGAAGTTCGGTTTCTCCGGCCTCGACATCAACACGGCCGGCGCCTTCGTCGACAAGTCGAATGTCGACGCCGTGGCACCGCTGGCGGCCCAAGAGATTCGCTAAGACGCTTGCGGCAGACGAAAATGGGGCGGGGCCGGAAACGGCCCCGCTCACTCCCTTCGGAACGGTGCGATGAGCGATAGCCAAGGGACCGGCACCGTGCCGGTCATCGAGCTCAAGAATATCTCAAAGACCTTCGGCGAGGTGCGCTCGCTTGCCGGGGTCGATTTCAAGGTCTTCCGCGGCGAGATCGTGGGATTGCTTGGCGATAACGGCGCCGGCAAGTCGACCCTGGTCAAGACGATCATGGGCTATCACCGGCCAGATGCTGGCGGGGAAATCTATTTCCACGGCGAGCGCATCCATGACTGGTCGGTGGCGACCGCCCGCAGGCTCGGCATCGAGACCATCTACCAGGAGCGGGCGCTCTGCGAGAAACAGCCGATCTGGCGCAATATGTTCATGGGGCGCGAACCGCGCACGCGCTGGGGCCTGCTCGACGTCAAGAAGATGCGCGCCGAATCGGCACGGCTGATGAGCGAGCATATGGGCTTCACCTCGACGGCCGTGCATCCCGATAATGTCGTGGCGACCATGTCGGGTGGCGAGAAGCAGGGTGTTGCGATCACCCGCGCGCTCTATTTCGATGCCGAGCTGGTGGTTCTTGACGAACCGACCGTGGGCCTCTCCCTTACGGAGACGAAGAAGACCCTGGACTTCGTCAGCAACATCAAGCGCGCCGGCAAGTCGGCCATTTTCATCGACCACAACCTCTTCCACGTCTATCCGGTGGTCGACCGGCTCTATGTGCTCCACCGCGGCCGTCTCGCCGGCGCCTATGACCAGTCGGATAGCTCGCTGGACCACTTGAACGGACGGGCTTAT
>CAZQLF010000290.1:0-4697 GCA_964594035.1 uncultured Rhodospirillaceae bacterium
CACGGCCTTGCGGCCACAGGTACCTGAAACCTGCGCGTCTACCAATTCCGCCACCAGGGCTTCGGGACGCGGATTGTCTCCACCTTGACTCCAAAGTCAACGAACAATTGCCCCAAGGATTCCCGATAGTTGCGGCTTTCTCGCTTCAGCCGTTCGGCGATCTGAGGATGGCGCGGCTGTTGCCATCGGCGCGCATCGTGGGATAACAGAGCCGCGCAGTCTGGAGAGTCACATGGCCACACCCGTAGCAACAATCTTCGGCGGTTCGGGATTCATCGGCCGCTACATCGTCGAGCGGTTGGCGCAGAAGGGCTGGATCATGCGCATCGCGGTGCGCCGTCCGGACGAGGCCCTGTTCCTGAAGCCGCTGGGCGACATCGCCCAGATCGTGCCCATCGGCGCCAACATCCGTCATGAGCACTCGGTCGCCAATGCCGTGCAGGGCGTGGATACGGTCATCAACCTCGTCGGCATTCTCTATCAGGGTGGCCGCCAGCGCTTCGATGCGGTGCATGTCGAGGGCGTGCGCCGCCTGGCGCGTGCGGCAGCAGGTGCCGGCGTGCGGCGCTTCCTGCATATCTCCGCGCTCGGCGCCGATGCCAATTCACCGGCGGCTTACGCGCGCAGCAAGGCCGCGGGTGAAGCGACACTGCGCGAGCATTTTCCCTCCGCCATCATCCTGCGCCCCAGCGTGGTGTTCGGGCCGGAGGATGATTTCTTCAATCGCTTCGCCACCATGGCGCGCTATTCGCCCGCGCTGCCGTTGATCGGCGGCGGCAGAACGAAGTTCCAGCCGATCTATGTGGGCGATGTCGCCGATGCCGCCGTGGCCGCCCTCGCCGATCCCGCACGGGCTGGCAAGCTCTTCGAGATCGCCGGACCGCGCGTCTATACGTTCCGGGAATTGATGGAGCTGATGCTGGCGGTGATCGGCCGGCGCCGGCTGCTGATGCCGGTGCCGTTCGGCATTGCGCAGATCCAGGCGGCCTTTCTAGGCCTGCTGCCGAAGCCGCCGCTGACGCTGGATCAGCTGCGTCTGTTGAGGACTGACAATGTGCTCTCCGGCAATCTGCCGGGCCTCGAAGCACTCGGCATCCAGCCGACGGGACCGGAAGCAATCCTGCCCGCCTATCTCGACCGCTACCGCCGGGGCGGCCATATGCGCAAGGCCGAAGCCTGAAGTTTTAGTAGCCGCGGAAATAGATCAGATAGAGCAGCGCTGCGCCCAGCAGCAGGCGATAGACCACGAAGATCGTGAATGTGAAGCGCCGCAGCCACGCCATGATGAAGGCGATGGCTGCGAAGCCCGCGACCGCCGAAAGCGCTGCCGTCAGTGCTGCGTCATGCAGCAGTACCGCATCGCCCGAAGCAATGACCTTGTGGCCCTCGAAGATCGAGGCGGCAAGGATCGCGGGAATCGACAGCAGGAACGAGAAGCGCGCGGCTTCAGGGCGCTCGTAGCCGTACAGGCGCGCGGCGACGATGGTGATGCCCGAGCGGCTGGTGCCGGGCACAAAGGCCAGCGTCTGGGCGATGCCGATGACGAGCGCCTGGCTCCGCGACATATGCGGCAACCGGCTCACGGTGAGTCCGATGCGATCCGCAAGATAGAGCACGATACCGAAGACGATCATCGTCCAGGCCACGGTGTGGATCGAGCGCAGCTGGTCGCCGAGGAAGTGCTGCACCAGAAATCCGACCACCAGCGCCGGCACCGTAGCGATGGCGATGTGCAGGGCGAGCCGCGCTCCATCGTCGACGCGCCCGCGCAGCAACCGGCCGAGGCCCTGCAGCATCGCCAGAACGTCGCGCCAGAAATAGACGAGCACCGCCAGCAGCGTGCCGAGATGGGCGGCAACGTCGATGGTAAGGCCCTGATCCGGCCAGCCGGTAATGCCGGGCACCAGAATCAGATGGCCCGAGGAGCTGATGGGCAGGAATTCGGTGATGCCCTGGACGAGGGCGAGAACCACGATATGCAGCAGCGGCAACGGCAACCCTCCCGCAGCCGCGAAAGGCGGCATGGACTGGGGCTTATAGCATTCGCGAACGGCCCACCCGGAAGCTGAGAATTAGTTCGAAAATAGGACTAATTGACTCAAAATCTGCTTGTTGATGCTGTGGGAACCTCTTTCCAAGGGCGGTCGCATCATAAAAAGGACAAATATTCTGCCCTTTCGGCCTAAAATGACTCGCCGGGACTGCTCGCATGCCGCATAGTTTCTGTCAAATCAGGGGATTGGACCGTTATGGCCTCGAAGATGCTGACCTTCGTCTCGGTCGGCCGGGAAATGCCGGAAAAGCGGCCCGCTTCGGGCCGGCGCCGGGATTTTGCCGAGATTTATGCCCGGTTCGATAAGGGCAAGGCGTCCGTCCAGGCCAGCCGCTGCTCGCAATGCGGCGTGCCGTTCTGCCAGGTCCATTGCCCGGTCCACAACAACATCCCGGATTGGCTGAAACTCGCCGCCGAAGGAAGGCTGGAGGAGGCCTATGAGGTCTCCTCGGCCACCAACAATTTCCCCGAAATCTGCGGGCGCATCTGCCCCCAGGACCGGCTTTGCGAAGGCAACTGCGTCATCGAGCAGGCGGGCCATGGCACGGTGACCATCGGCGCCATCGAGCGCTACATCACCGACACGGCCTGGGAGAATGGCTGGGTCAAGCCGGTGACGCCGCGTGCCGAGCTCGATCGATCCGTGGGCATCATCGGCGCCGGGCCCGCGGGACTCGCTGCCGCGGAACAGCTTCGCGCCAAGGGTTATCGCATCACCGTCTATGACCGGCACGACCGCGTCGGCGGGCTGATGATTTACGGGATTCCAAACTTCAAGCTCGAGAAGGAAGCGGTGCTGCGGCGCGCAAAGCTGCTCAGCGATTCCGGCATCGAGTTCCGCCTCAACACCGAGATCGGCCGTGACCTCACGCTGGCCGATCTTCGCCGCGTGCATGATGCGGTGCTGATCGCCTGCGGCGTCTATAAGCCCCGCGAGATCATGGCACCGGGTGTCGGCCTCTCCGGCATTCAGCCGGCACTCGACTATCTAATGGCGAGCAACCGCGCGAGCCTGGGTGACGCACCGGCGGATAACCGCAAACAGCTCGATGCCAAAGGCAAGCATGTCGTCGTCATCGGCGGCGGCGACACGGCGATGGACTGCGTACGCACGGCCGTGCGTCAAGGTGCGAAGTCGGTCAAATGCCTTTATCGGCGTGACCGCGCCAACATGCCGGGCTCCCAGCGCGAGGTGACCTACGCCGAGGAGGAAGGCGTGGAGTTCGTCTTCCTCGCCGCGCCCGAAGCCTTTCTCGGCGAAAAGAAAGTCAGCGGCGTGCGCGCCCAGCGCATCCATCTGGGCCTGGCGGATGCGACCGGCCGCCAGGCGCCGCAGCCCATCGACGGCTCGCATTTCAACCTGAACGCGGATCTGGTGCTGAAGGCGCTGGGCTTCGATCCCGAGGATATCCCGGCGATGTTCAAGACGCCCGATCTCGGCGTGACCCGGTGGGGCACGCTGAAGATCGATCATCGCAGCATGATGACCAATCTCGATGGCGTGTTTGCTGCCGGTGACATCGTGCGCGGTGCAGCACTTGTCGTCTGGGCGATCCGCGATGGCCGCGACGCGGCAGAGCAGATTCACGGCTATGTCGCCGCCAAATCCGCCGGTCTCAAGACGGCGGCGGAGTAGGACCATGACAGCAATACCTTCGCGGCTCGCCCTCAGCTTACTGCTGATCCTCGCCAGTATCGTCCCCGCACATGCCGCAGACGTGGTTAACCCCAACGCACTGGCGAAGGCGCGTGCAGTACTGTCGGCCGCTACACCGCCTGAACAGCGTGTGAAGTGGCTAAGCGGGCTGACCACGCAGTTCAGCCGCTACATCGCCAGCGCCAATCCAGGACGAGAATCCGAAGTGGATGAGCTCGTACAGACCTATTTCGTGCCAGTGATCAATGCGCGCTATGGCGAGATCACTGATGTCGGCGCACGCGAATACGCGAAGAATTTCACCCTGGCCGAACTCAACCAGCTGCTGGCGTTCTATCAGTCGCCGCTCGGCCACAAGCTGGTCGATGCGCAAGCCAAGCTCGGTCCCATCGTTATGCAACAGGGCCCGATCGTCACGCAAAGCATCGTCAATGAGGCCACGCAGAAGATGGCACCCGAGATGAAGAAGCGTGGATTGGCGATGCCTCAATGAAAGCCGTTATTACCTACATTGCTGTTGCACCGCTTACGGACTTGATTCAATGACCGAGAACTTCGCCGAGTCATACCGCCGCAACGCAGCCCATCTCGCCGCCAACGGGCTTTACGATCCGCGCGAGGAGCATGATGCCTGCGGCGTGGGCGTCATCGCCGCCCTCGACGGCCAGCCGCGCCGCCAGGTGGTGGAAGCCGCCATCGCCGCATTGAAAGCTGTCTGGCATCGTGGCGCGGTCGACGCCGACGGCAAGACCGGCGACGGCGCCGGCATCCATGTGCAGATTCCGCAGGATTTCTTCCAGGACCATATCCGGCGCGCTGGCTCGCTGATGGGGCCGGGCAGGCTCGGCGTGGGCCAGGTCTTTCTGCCGCGCACCGATCTCGGTGCCCAGGAGCGCGCCCGCGTTGTCGTGGAGCGCGAGATCCTCTCCTACGGCCACACCATCTATGGCTGGCGCCAGGTGCCGGTGAACGTCGACGTGATCGGCG
>CAZQLF010000291.1:0-4696 GCA_964594035.1 uncultured Rhodospirillaceae bacterium
GAAGAGTCCGGGGTTGCCCTTGGGCTGGTCACTGCCGCAGGCGCTGGGCAGCAGCAACAATCCGAGGGATACGCCAGTCAGGCGGGCCGGTTTCATGCGGGCAGGGTCTTGTGGGTGCCGTCGCAGAGCGGCGCGTTCTTGGTCTGCTTGCAGCCGCAGAGCCAGACGGTCTTGTCGGCATCGGCCTTGTAGGGCTTCGGCGTCAGGCCGGTGCCCTTGTGGGAGCCATCGCAGAACGGCTGGTTTTTGCTGCGTCCGCAAGCGCACCAGAAGTAAGCCTTGCCCGACTGGACATCGACTTTAAAGGGCTCTCGGGCTGCGACAATTGGCTTGTCCGTCATAGGCTTCCTTCACTACCGGTGCTTTGGTATTGTCCGCTCGGTTTTCGCTGCGGTCGGCCGGACTGTAGTGAACGCCCTGTCGCCGCACAAGGCCCGCTCATGACATCGCCGTTGCCGCCGCTTCGCATCCTGCTCGCTGCTCCGCGCGGATTCTGCGCCGGGGTCGACCGCGCGATTCAGATCGTCGAGCAGGCGCTCTCGCGCTATGGCGCGCCGGTCTATGTGCGCCATGAAATTGTCCACAATCGATATGTGGTCGAACAGCTCGAACTGCGCGGTGCCGTGTTCGTGGAGGAACTCGACCAGGTTCCCGACGATGCGCCGGTGGTTTTCTCGGCCCATGGTGTACCGAAGGCCGTGCCGGCGGAAGCCAGCCGCCGCAACCTGTTTTATCTCGATGCAACCTGCCCGCTGGTCAGCAAGGTCCACCGCGAGGCGGAGCGTCACCATGCTGCCGGCCGCCACATCCTGCTGATCGGCCATGCCCATCATCCCGAGGTGATCGGCACCATGGGCCAGCTGCCGGCCGGTGCGGTGACGCTGGTCGAGTCGCCGGAAGCAGCCGAGACGCTGCAAGTCGCCGATACCGGCAACCTTGCCTATATCACCCAGACGACGCTCTCGGCCGACGATACAGCGGCAGTCGTTACCGCACTGCGCAAACGCTTTCCCTCGATCCAGGGGCCGAAGCGCGACGATATCTGCTATGCCACCACGAACCGCCAGCAGGCTGTGAAGGCGATCGCCGGACGCTGCGAGGCGCTGCTCGTCCTCGGTGCGCCGAACTCGTCGAACTCCATGCGGCTGGTGGAGGTCGCCAAGGCGGCCGGCTGCAACGACGCTTTCCTGGTGCGCCGTGCCGCCGAGATCGATTGGCGGCGTCTCGATGGTGTCAAAAGCCTGGGCATCACCGCGGGGGCCTCGGCGCCGGAGATCCTGGTGGAGGAAGTCGTCGCCGCCTGCCGCGATCGTTTTGCGGTGGAGGTCGAAGAAGTGACTGTCACCCGCGAGAATGTGGAGTTCCGGCTGCCCCGGGCCCTTTCGGCGTGATCGTGGCGGCCTGATCTGCCCCGGCTGAGGCGATGGCGGTCTACACCGAAGTTCCCGACAACGAGCTTGAGGAGTTCATCGCCCGCTACGACATCGGGCGGGTCGTGTCCTGCAAGGGCATTGCCGAGGGCGTGGAGAACAGCAACTACCTGCTCCACACCGAGCAGGGCAGTTTCATTCTCACGCTCTATGAAAAGCGGGTGAAATCGAGCGATCTGCCGTTCTTTATCGGCTTGATGGAACATCTGGCGCGCAAGGGCCTCGCCTGTCCCACGCCGATCCATCAGCGCAGCGGCGAGGCGCTAAGCCAGCTCTGCGGCCGGCCCGCCGCCCTCATCAGCTTTCTCGAGGGCATGTGGCCGCGCAAACCCACGGCGCGGCACTGCCAGCTGCTGGGCGAAGCGCTGGCGAATTTCCATCTGGCCGGGATCGACTTCACCATGAAGCGGCCGAACGATCTATCGGTGGGGGGCTGGCAACGCCTGTTCGAGGCCTGCCGCGAGCGCGCCCATGAAGTATCGCCAGGTCTTGCCGAGGAACTCGCCCGCGAGCTGGAGGTGATCGAGCGGCAGTGGCCCAGCGACCTCGCCATCGGAACGATCCATGCCGATCTTTTCCCCGACAACGTGTTTTTCCTGCAGGACCGGCTCTCGGGCATCATCGACTTCTATTTCGCCTGCACCGATTTCTACGCCTATGACGTGGCCGTCTGTCTGAACGCCTGGTGCTTCGAGCCGAACCTCGCCTTCAACACGACAAAGGCGCGCAACCTCATCGCCAACTATCGCAAGCTGCGGCCGATGCCGAAGGCGGAGATCGAGCTGTTGCCGCTGCTCGCCCGCGGCAGCGCGCTGCGCTTCCTGCTGACCCGGCTTTATGACTGGCTCAATCATCCGCCCGGCGCCTTCGTGAAGCCGAAGGACCCGATCGAATATCTGCGCAAGCTGCGATTTCACGCCGCGGTCACCGGTCCTGGCGGCTATGGGCTCGACGCGTGAGCCCCACCGCCAACGCCAGAGTGGAAATTTTCACCGATGGCGCCTGCAGCGGCAATCCGGGCCCCGTCGGCTGGGGCGCCATCCTGCGCTCGGGGAATCGCGAGCGCGAACTCGCCGGTGGGGCAGCCACAACCACCAACAACCGCATGGAGCTGATGGCCGCCATCTCGGCGCTGGAAGCGCTCAAGCGGCCGGCGAAGGTGACGCTCTATACCGACAGCATCTATCTCAAGGATGGCATCACCCGCTGGCTTGCCCAGTGGAAGAAGCGCGGCTGGAGGACTGCCGACAAGAAGCCGGTGAAGAATGTCGATCTCTGGCGGCGGCTGGAGGCCGTGGCCACACCCCATCAGATCGATTGGCAATGGGTGCGCGGCCATGATGGCCATGCGGAGAACGAGCGCGCCGATCAACTCGCCCGTGAAGGCATGAAGCCCTATCAGCTTATGCGAAGTGAAGGCGATTAGCCCTTGAGTCGCGCCAACAACGCGACGATCTAACTGATATCCGGCGAAGCCCACCAGATCCGCTTCGGAACAGACGGCAGGAGACCGCACATGAAACCGATCGCGAGCCGCGGAAGTTTTGATTTTCGTCCGCTCTCTCTGTTCATTTTGCTGTCCGGCTCTCTGCTGGCGGTGGCAATCCTTTCCGGCAGCACCGGGCCAGAAATGCCGATGACTCGAGGGACGTCCATGGCCGGCAGCGAGCCGATGCAGATGGCGAGCGGGCGTTCTTCCGGCATCACCTCGACCATCGCCTCGCAGGAAAAGCTCGCGCACGTCGCGGGCAAGACGGTGACGGTGGAGATCGTCGAATTCCCGCCGCTGGCTTTCGCGCCTGAGCACCATCACGCGGGCTCGGTCACAGTGTATGTATTGTCGGGAACGGTGCGTTCGCAGATCGCCGGCCAGCCGGCGATGGATTTCCATGCCGGACAATCCTTCTTCGAGCCGGCCGGTGCCGTCCATCTGTTCGCCGAGAATCCCAGCGCCACGGAACCGGCGAAATTCATGGCAATCCATATTGCCGATGACGGCGCACAGCTGACGACCTATCACTGAGAAACGCAAGGAACCCGCCATGTTCCCGATCTGCGAGAGCTGCGGCACGCAATTTGCCGAGAACAATCCGAAGCGCTGCCCGATCTGCGAGGACGATCGCCAGTATGTCGGCTGGCAGGGGCAACGCTGGACGAGCCATGAGATGCTCGCAGCCGGTCACCGTCTGCGCCTGGCGGACGAGGCGGGCGTGCTCGGCATCGGCCTCGATCCGGGCTTTGCCATCGATCAGCGGGCGCTGTTCCTGCCCAGCGATGCGGGCAATATCCTGTGGGAATGCCTGAGCCTGGTGACCGATGAGGCCGTCGCTGCGCTGAAGGCCAAAGGCGGCGTCGACCGCATGATCATCTCCCACCCGCATTTCTATGCTGCGATGGTGGAGTGGAGCGAGGCGCTGGGCGGTGTTCCAATCCTGCTGCATGAGGCGGACAAGACCTGGGTGCAGCGTCCGTCGCCACGGATCGAATTCTGGCGCGGCGACAGCATGCGGCTCTCCGACGCGGTGACGCTGATCCGCTGTGGCGGCCATTTTCCCGGCTCGACCGCGATCCACTGGCGTGACGGGCCGCGCAAGGGCGGCGCGCTCTTTCCCGGCGATGCGCTGCAGGTCGTGATGGACCGCCGCCATGTGACTTTCATGTACAGCTATCCGAACTATGTGCCGATGAAGACCAGCGATGTGCGGGCCATGCGCGCGCGCCTGACCGGCTACGCGTTCGAGGACGTCTACGGCTTCACCTGGGGCCGCATGATCATCGGCGGCGGTCGGGACGCGGTGGAGCGCTCCTTCGATCGCTTCCTGGGCGCGGTGGCGGCGTAAGAAACGCAGCCTCTATTTTCCGGCGCTCACGACAATCGCTTGGATGCGGCCTTCGATCGCGCCGCTGCCGTAGCGCTTGGTGAGTGCGGCGGTCACCGCTTCGGTCGCGCGTTCCAGCGCGCCTGCACCCTGCGCCTCGATCTCGCCGCGCATGGGCGAGCCTTGACAGTAACCCAGCGCCACTTCGCTGGCTGAGGCAGCCCGGCTGGTCCTGGCAACGGTGTCGATTTCAATGCGCGAGAACCCGGCCTCACGCAACAGGCGTTCGAAAAGATTCTTGTCATGGTGGCCGTGGGGTGTGCGCGCCAGGAAGTTAGGCGGATTTGCGGGATAGAGCCGCGCCGCCGTCGCGAACACGAAATCGGCAAATCCCATGTCCCCCCTCCGGTTCCAAGACCCGCAAAAATACCCGCCCCCCCGCACCCC
>CAZQLF010000292.1:0-4656 GCA_964594035.1 uncultured Rhodospirillaceae bacterium
TCATAGGCGCTGGTGTAAAGCGGCGGAGCGAGAAAATCGGACAGCAGCTGGGCTTCGCCGGTATCCGGCTGGCTCAGCCGGCGGAAAAGAAACCGTTCACGCTCCAGCGTGAACGTGGCCCGTGCATAGTCTTCCCACTCGACCTGCATCTGGTGATTGGCGGCGATGGGCAGGCGGGTGACGGCGGGCTCGCGGTCCGGCGCCAGCATCAGGGTTGCCACATCGCCGGATCGATCCAGGACGGTGACGTTGTAGGCCATGTGGATGGGGATGCGGGTCAGATGCTTGACGGCGTCGCGCGTGCGCTCGCAGAACTCGAGCACATAGCGTAGCACCAGCGGCACGCCGAACCCGTCGCCGACAATGGGGCGTCCGCCGAAGGTCAGGCTGACGGCAAGTCCCGATTCATTCACGCCGTCCAGCACGCCCCAGAGGCAATCGGTCATCGCCATCACGCGCCGGCCATGCCAGGCGCTGAGCAGCAACTGCCCTTCGCAGAGCAGGGGGCTGTAATCGTAGTTGCGCGCCAGCATCGGCCGCCCGCGCGTCCAGGCGATCTGGCTGCAGCCGGTGAGATAGGCGGGCGGGCGATAGAGGCTCAGGAACCGCGTGGCGACATCCTCGCCGCCGGCGAGGTTGCAGAGCCGCTCAAAGATGAAGACGAGCTCCGGCATGTAATGGCGCAACTTGGCGATGCATACCGGATAGTGCGGAATGGCCTCCGGCCCTTCGCTCAGGTACCAGCGCCGGTAGCCCTGCCAGTGGCGCTGAAAGCTCGCGCGCCATTTTTCACCCGGCTCGGTTTCGGCGACCGAGCGGAAAGTCAGTTCCATGTCTGGGGACTCTAAAGGATCTTGAAGGCGCCTGGTTCGGGAGGACGGGCTGCCTGCGGCGTGGGCGGCGCCAAAGGCTGGCCGATGAATTGATCCGTGATGCCCTTGATCCAGCGCTGGGCACGCTCGTTCAGCTTGAAGTCCTTGGTCATCAGCCGGCCGCGGGTGATGAGGATGCCGAGGTCGGCGCCCTCGTAGCGGAAATCGCCGGGTCCACTGATGCGTAGGAAAAATGCCTCGCGTTCGCTGCCCACCGCCCGGCGGTGATAGTCGAAGCGCGCATAGCTCACGCTGCCATCGTCGTTCAGCTGCCAGATGCCGGTCTGGGGTGCGGCGGCCAGCACGTCCACGGAATCATGGACATGTTTGATCACCATCTGGCTCCAGGAATCGATGTTGTCCTTGTTCGACCAGCGCGCGTTCAACCCGTCGACGTCGAGATCGAAATTGGCGCCGCTGAACTCGAGCAAATGCAGCATGAACAGCGGCAGATCGGCATGGGCGAAGGCCGCATGGTTGGTCATCGAGCTGGCGCCGGTAACCCGCGGGTTGAGTTCGCCCAGGTAGATCTGCCCGCTCTTCTTGTCGATCAGGAAGTCGAGTTCGAAATAGCCGCGATAGCCTTCCTTGCGCAGCTGCTCGCCGAAGCGGAAGGTCAAATCGCGCGCCTGCGCGCGGATACGCGGTGTGAAGGAATCGGCGAAGATCTCGTTGCCGCACCAGCCGCCCTTATAGGGCGTCAGTTCCGGAAATCCGACCAGCTCGGTCATCAGCGGTCCGACAACGGTGCCGGCCACGGTTGCACAGCCCTCGATCGCCGCCTGGCGGCAATCGATGCGCTTCATGATCTTGAGCTCGCTCTCGGCGGTGATCTCCGTGGCGTAGCGCTTCCAGTCCGCCTCGCTGGAGATGAAATAGGTAGTATGGCCGGAATCGCCGAAGGGCGTCTGCACCACAAGCTCCTTGCCCAGGTTTTTCGCAGCCTTGCGCAGGTCGGAATAGTTCTCCACCGAGGCCAGCACATTGGGCACCGAGGGAACGCGCGCCTTGTTGCCCACGCGCACGGTCTGGATCTTGTTGTCGAGGCCGTTGCGCAGCCGCGCGCGGGGAAACCAGACCTGCATGCCGAGTTTCTTGGCCAGTGTCTCCGTCGTCTCGTCGAACATCAGGAAGACGGCCTTGGGCTTGCCGCCCCGGCCCTTGACGAAGTCCTTCACCGCGGGGTGCTGCAGCAGGTAGTTGTTGATGTCCTCGATCGAGTGGAAATCGGGATGGGGCAGCGGCGGGGGCACAAAGGTGTTGGGGTGGCGTCCGTCGTAGCAATCGATGTAGCTGATGAACTTGAAGTTCTTCACCCACTCGTCCATGCCGAGCAGGTTGAAGTTGGTGGCGCTGATGAAATAGACCGGCGTCTCGTTGCGGTGAAAAAAGCGCCGGATGTCGGAAATGCCATCGAGCCTGCGCCGGCCGCCTGCGCGGCCTTTGCCCTTGGCCCTGCCTTTGGTCTTGGTCTTGCCCCTGCGCCGAACCGCCTTCATACGGGCCCCCATCGCTGGACGGTTTCCTCGCAGCATTACGCGTTGGTTGGACCACAAGGTCAAGCACGCCCCGCTTGCCGTGGCCCGCTTGTGGCTTTACCTCCAGCCTGCCTATTCTCTCGCCCTGATTCGCTTTTGAAAGAGCCTTGCAAGAATGACGCCGTTTGCCATCGCCGGCATCCAGATGCCGCTCAGCGCCACGACCGAGAACCTGACCGCCATGGGCCGGCGCCTCGACCTTCTGATGGCGCGCTACCCGTGGGTACAAATGGTGCTGTTCAGCGAGCTGGCTGCCTTCGGGCCGCTGCCGCAATTCGCTCAAGGCCTTCCCGGACCGGCCGAAGCAACCTTGCAGGCCATGGCGGCGCGCCATGGCATCTGGCTCGTGCCCGGTTCGCTTTACGAAAAAAAGGGCGGCAAGATCTACAACACGGCTCCGGTGATCGATCCCCGGGGCGCGGTCGTGGCCCGCTACCGCAAGCTGTTCCCCTTCCGCCCCTATGAGCAGGCAACCTCCCCCGGCGAAGATTTCGTCGTCTTCGACGTGCCCCAGGTCGGGCGCTTCGGCGTCTCCATCTGCTATGACATGTGGTTTCCGGAAACCACGCGCACGCTGGCGGCCATGGGTGCGGAGGTCATCCTGCATCCCACGCTGACCGATACGCTCGACCGCGATATCGAGCTTGCCATCTCGCGCGCCAATGCTGCGCAAAACCAGTGCTTCTGGTTCGACATCAACGGCATTGCCGCGGGCGGCGTGGGACGCTCCATCGTCGTTGGCCCGTCGGGCGATGTGATCTACCAGGCAGGTGGCGAGGAAGAAGTCATTCCACTGGAGATCGATCTCGACCGCGTGCGCCGCGAGCGTGATGTGGGACTGCGCGGGCTCGGCCAACCGCTGAAGAGCTTCCGCGATCGCGCCGTGGATTTCAGCGTCTATCGCCAGGATTTCGATCAGCGCTTCCTCGATGGCCTGGGCCCGCTCAGCCTGCCGCGCCGTCCGGCTGTGGCGAGCGAACCCAAGCGCCGGCCAGCTGTATCGTGAGGGCCGTGTCGTGAAAACGGCATTCGTTTTTCCCGGCCAAGGCTCGCAAGCCGTCGGCATGGGCCGCGCACTGGCGGAAGCCTTCGCTTCCGCACGCCACGTTTTTGACGAAGTCGACGACGCGCTCGGCCAGCGCCTGTCGACGCTGATGTTCGAGGGCCCGGAAACGGATTTGACCCTGACGGAGAATGCCCAGCCTGCGCTGATGACGGTCAGCCTGGCCACATTGCGCGTGCTGGAGGGCGAGGGTGGCTGGAAGCTTTCCTCAAAGGCGGGCTTCGTCGCCGGCCATTCCCTGGGCGAATATTCCGCCCTTGCCGCGGCGGGCGCCATCAGCCTTGCCGATGCGGCCCGCCTGCTGAAGCGCCGCGGCCGGGCCATGCAGAGGGCTGTCCCGGTGGGCGAGGGTGCCATGGCGGCTTTGCTCGGGCTCGATCTGCCGGCGGCACAAGAGGTGGCGGCGGCCGCAAGCCAGGGCGAGATTTGCGCCTGCGCCAACGACAATGCGCCAGGCCAGGTTGTGGTCAGCGGTGCCAGGGCGGCGGTCGAGCGCGCCATTGCGATCGCCGGTGAGAAGGGTGCCAAGCGCAGCATTCTGCTGCCCGTCAGCGCGCCCTTCCATTGCCAGTTGATGGCACCCGCGGCAGGCGAGATGGAAGAAGCGCTGGCGGGCGTCAGCCTCGCTCCGCCCACTGTGCCGGTCATTGCCAACGTTACCGCGGCCCCGGTCAGCGATCCGGAGACGATCCGCCGCCTGCTGGTGGAACAGATTACCGGAATGGTTCGTTGGCGCGAAAGCGTGATGCGGCTGAAGACGGAGGGGGTCGGCCGCATGATCGAACTTGGTGCGGGCAAGGTACTGGCCGGGCTTGCCAAGCGCATCGATCGCGAGATCGAGGCATCGTCCGTCGGTCAGCCTGCCGAGATCGAGCCGGCCCTCAAGGTTCTCTAGCTAAGGAGATTCTCATGTTCGACCTCAGCGGCAAAAAGGCGCTGGTGACCGGCGCATCCGGCGGTCTGGGCGGCGCCATCGCCCGTGCCCTTCACGCCCAGGGTGCGTCCGTGGCCCTTTCGGGGACGAAGGTCGCGGCGCTGGAAGAGTTGGCGAGCGCGCTTGGCGAGCGCACCCATGTCCTGCCCGCCGACCTCTCCGATCCCGCCTCCTGCGAAAAGCTGATCACGGACGCGGAAAGCGCCATGGGCCAGGTCGATATCCTGATCAACAACGCCGGCACGACCC
>CAZQLF010000293.1:0-4654 GCA_964594035.1 uncultured Rhodospirillaceae bacterium
ACCGCCAAACTGAACGGCGATCACCTGGAGCGCTTCCCTGCCTTCCGTCCCCTGGCCACGAACCTGGAATTTCGCGGCGAGGAGAAGGCGGTTATCCAGCTGCATCCCATGCACGCCGGGCAGATCGCGCGTTCAATTCCCCTGCGAGCCGTGCTGATGCCGCGGGTCCAGGATCGCGCAGCGACCTGTTTCGAAGCGATCTCCAAGGGCGAGCTTCAGGATGGCGCCGCGTTCACCACCGTTTGCCAGCTGCCCCATGCCGGGCGACGGACCGACGAGTTCGTCGGACGGCTGATCGACGCCCTTCCCGGTGCGCGCATTCTGCTCGGGCGGGAGATCGAGCGCATTCCGGCCGCGATCGCTGAGTTCCTGGGAAAGCCGGATGCGGCGATCGCCGCGATATCCGCCGCGCCGGAGCCCAGGGCGGCACAGCGACCGCTGGTCAGCGTCATCGTGCCGGTGCACAACGGCGCGCGGTTCCTGCCCGAGGCGATTGCGAGTATCCGCGACCAGCGGTATCCCGCCCTTGAGATCATCGTCGTCGACGATGGATCGAGCGATGCCATCGATGTCGCCGTCGCCGCCTTGCCCATCGACGTGCGTTATCTGAAGCAGGCCCAGGGAGGAGCAAGCGCCGCGCGCAACCGTGGGATTAGCACAGCCTCGGGCGACTTTATCGCCTTCCTCGACGTCGATGACCTGTGGCCCAGGGATACCCTGACCGTTCTCGCCGGTCGCCTGCTCGAACGCCCCGATCTGGCGGTGGTGCGGGGCTTTGCCCAGCTGGTCATCCAGCACGGGCCGGACGGCGGCCTAAACTACATTGGCAGCCCCGACGAGAGCTTCGCCGACTACATCGGCGCCTGTGTTTATCGGCGAGCCGCCTTCACGACGATCGGCCTCTTCGACGAGGGCATGCGATTCAGCGAGGATATCGACTGGTTCAACCGCGCCCGCGAGCAAGCGTTGCCGATCGAGCGGATCGAGCGGGTCACGCTGCTCGTCCGGCGCCACGGCGAGAATATCACCTGGGGCAAGACGATGATCGAGCTCAACGCATTGAACGCCCTGAAGAAGACCCTGGGGCGCAAGCGAGCGGCGGCGGACGACCGACCGCCTCACAGGTCCGGAGGGAAGGATTCGAAGCGGCGCGGCCCGACGCCATAGATCATCAGCCGTTCGCAGGAAAAAATGAAACCGGGTTGGCAAGCCCGAGCAAAGAGCCCGCTAATTCATGGGCGAGTCAGCGGCAAGGCATCCAGGTAGGCGGTGTAGTCGACGCCAGCGATGCGCGGCAACGCCGCGGGGTCGGCGGGGTCGAATGGCTGCCACAAGATCGGCCCGGGGTTTCCGACGATACTCGAGACATGACCTTGCGGAGCCAGCGCAATGCTGAGGCTGGGAAGGGTCCAATCCGTCACTAACAGGCTGAGGACGGAAGGCGGATTGGTAGTTCCAGATCCAAAAGCCGTGTCGTAAGGGACGAAACCTCTGTCGGTCGCGAGTACTTGCCGGAAATCGTCGACGAATTGATCCCATTTTGCCGTCGCTGCAACCTGCCATGTGATTTGTGAAACCGCGGTCAATGCAACGATCATTGCCAGCATGGGCCGCGCGGTGGACGGGACCGGAAGCAATCTCAGCCTGATGGCGACAACGGCGACGACCAACAGCAAAGGAACGGCAACGACCCACGAGCGTGCATCGTACTGTAGCTGGGGGGCAAAGAATCCGGGGGCAATGACCGGCGCGAAGCCAGCAGCAAAAAGAAACAAGGCGAAGGCCGGCAACCATAGGGGAAGTAGGGCACGGGCCGGTCGCTCCCGAATACAGCAGAACAGCATGGCGAGAGCCGCGGCCACCGCAACCACCACCGGCGGATTCACGCTTTGAGGAGCCCAGAAGACGAAGTGAAACCGGACAAGACCAGTAACAAAGTCCATTCGGTCGGGATGCTTATAGGAAAACAGGGTGAAATAGAGTGCTATGGCACAGCCCGCGAGCATCCACAGGCCGATGCCAAACCAGAAGCATCGCGCAAACGGCTTCCGGTCGCCGGCAATACGCGAAAGAGCGATGATCGCCAGGATCGGGCCGAGAAAGCACATGGCCTCATGCATCAGGATTGTTGGAATTGCCAGCAGGAGCGTAACGGCGGCCGCGCGGGTTGAATGTGCATTGGAAAAGGCAAGCGCGAAGGCCGTTGGCCAAAACCACAGGGCCATCACCTGGCTTTGGCCGATCGCGGCATAGCAACTTGCCATCCAGCCGAAAAGCAAGGCCAGCAGAGGCAGGGTGATGAGGCCCTTGCGCTCCGTTGGCAGGAGAAACCAGCTTAATACCGGCGTCACGGCACTGAGATAGAAGAGGCCGAAGCTGTACAGATACGATAGCGTTGGCAGATCCTTTATATGGCTGCGAACCGCCAGCAAAATCGGCCATTCCGTCAGCAGATTGGCGAACCAGCGCGATTTCTCTGGCGAGACGACCGTGCGTTCTCGCAGGATCCTGATGAAATAATGGCTGCCGTCGGCGACCAGACCGCGTTGCGTCAGGATTGCGAAGGTGAAAAACGCAATGAAGTAGAGGATGAGCAGGATTGCCGCGACGACCGGCCACCTGGCTTTCGGCATCGGTCGAGCGAAGCCGCCAGGATTCGTCGAGGCAGTTGGCATCGCCGTCGTCATTGCCGCCTGGGACGGTTCGCCGGTTGCCGAGGCCCCGTCTCGGCGCTGGCGCCATTTCCTATGGGACCCACGCGTCAACCAAGAGCCAAGCCCCGCGATCCTTAGGGTTGCTGCACGCTGTTCTTGCGCTCTTCGGCGAAGCGGTCGGTGAGGGTCTTCGCCACGCGTGTGGAGACGAAGTGCGAGATATCGCCACCCAGCCGGCCGATCTCTTTCACAAAGCGCGAGGAGATGAACTGGTGGCGATCCGACGACATCAGGAACACGGTCTCGATTCCCGGATTGAGCCGCGCGTTCATGCCGGCCATCTGGAATTCGTATTCGAAATCGCTGACGGCCCTGAGCCCGCGCAGGATCATGCCCGCCCCCACCGACTGGGCGAAATGCATGAGGAGCGAGTCGAAGGCGCGAACCTCGACCTGGCCGTTGCCCTTGGGCAGGTCGAGCGCCTCAACCTCCGCCTTCACCATGGCGACGCGCTCGTCCACGTTGAACAGCGGGCCCTTGCCGATATTGCTGGAAACGCCGATGACGAGACGGTCTACCAGCCGGGCGGCGCGACGGATGATGTCGAGATGGCCGTTGGTGATGGGATCGAAGGTGCCGGGATATATCGCGATGCGGGTCTGGGTCATTTCCCGCCCCCGCCTTCGCCGCCCCCATTGGCGTCGCCCTCTTCCTCCGCCAGATGGGCGACGGAGGCGACGCGCTCGCCCTCGGCGACCTTGAACAGCACCACGCCCTGGGTCTTGCGGCCGGCGACCCGGATGTCATGCACCGGGCAGCGGATAAGCTGGCCGCCATCGGTCACCAGCATGATCTGGTCGGCATCGGCCACCGGGAAGCTTGCGATCACATCGCCATTGCGCTCCGAGCGCTCGATATTGGCGATGCCCTGCCCGCCGCGCCCGGTGATGCGATACTCATAAGCCGAGGAACGCTTGCCGAATCCCTTGGTGGTGACGGTCAGGATGAACTCCTCGTTGGCTTTCAGCTCATCGAGGCGGGCCGGCGGCTTGACCGGTTCGCTCGCTTCGGCGTCGTTCTCCTCGTCCTGGCCGCGGCGCTGGGCCGAGGCGTAGCGCAGATAACTCTCGCGCTCTTCCGTCTCCGCATCCATGTGGTGCAGCACGCTGAGCGAGATCACCTGGTCGCCGCTGGCGAGCCTGATGCCGCGTACGCCGGTGGAGGTGCGGCCGCTGAAGACCCGCACATCGCTGACGGGAAAGCGAATGCAGCGTCCGCCCTTGGCCGCCAGCAGCACGTCATTGGCCTCGGTGCAAGTCGATACACCGATGAGCCGGTCGCCCTCCTCCAGCTTCATGGCGATCTTGCCGTTGGCCTTCACATCGACGAAGTCGGAGAGCTTGTTGCGCCGGACATAGCCGCTGGATGTGGCGAACATCACGTCCGTCTCACCCCAGCTCGCTTCGTCGGCGGGCAGCGGCAGCACGGTGGAGATCGTCTCGCCTTCCTGGAGCGGCAGCAGGTTCACCAGCGCCTTGCCGCGTGCCTGCGGCGTGCCCTGGGGCAGGCGGTACACCTTGATCTTGTAGACCATGCCGCGGGTGGAGAAGAACAGCAGCGGCCGGTGGGTGTCGGCGACGAACAGCTGGTGGACGAAATCCTCCTCGCGCGTGGCCATGCCGGCACGGCCCTTGCCGCCGCGCCGTTGCGCACGATATGCCGCCAGCGGCACGCGCTTGATGTAGCCGCCATGGGTGACGGTCACCACCATGTCTTCCTGCTGGATCAGCGCCTCGATGTCGTGTTCGAACTCGAGCTCCTCCAGCGTCGTCTTGCGCGGGCTGCCGAACTGTTCCTTCATCTCGCGCAGTTCGGTGCGCATGATGTCGAGCCGGCGCGGCCGTGAATCCAGTATGTCGAGGAGGTCGATGAGGTTCTTGGCGAGACCTTCGAGCTCCTGGGCGTTCTTGTCCCGCCCCCGCCCGGTCAGGCGCCTCGGG
>CAZQLF010000294.1:0-4644 GCA_964594035.1 uncultured Rhodospirillaceae bacterium
ACCAAGATCTGTTCGCCGTTGATCGTGCCGTACAGCGGGGCGGGCTGCTGCGCGCTCGCAGGCGTCTGGCCGGCGGCCACCTTCATGACGTGTTCGACGCCGTGGGCGCCGTCGCCCGGGTTGATGCGCTCGGGCGAGTAGCCGATGAAGAAGTCCGTGCCCGGCGTCAGGCCCGAGGCGGCGGCGAGCGCCGGGCCGCAGATCTGCTCGGTGACGCCGGGATAGACCGTGCTCTCGAAGACGACGATGGGTGCGCCCTTGCCAGCGCCGCGTCCCGCCAGCGCCCGACCGACGGATTCGCACGCCCCGAGCAGAGGCCGCAGGTCGGGCTTGTTCGTCTCATCCACCGGCGTGGGCACGGTGACGAGGTAGACGCCCTGGTCGGCAAGAATGGCGGCGTCGCTGCTGACGGTGAGATTGCGAAGCGCCGTCAAGTCGCCCGATTGCACCTCGCCGGTGCGGTCGTGGCCCGCCTTGAGGTCGGCAATGCGCACCGGGTCGGTATCGAAGCCGGCAATACGGGCCTCGCTTTGCTTGGAAAGAGCGACGGCAAGCGGCAGGCCGACATAACCCAGGCCGATGACGGCGATCCGGTCGCTGGCAGCCAAAGGAAGGGGGTCGGACATGAAGGCAGCGAGGCTGGTGGCGGGCCCTTCATTTCCCGCACTGGTGGGGTGATGTCAACGGCGGGCGCACACCCAAAGTGGGGGCCTCATCCTGAGCCTGTCGAAGGATGATACGCACGGCGAAGCTACCTCATGGTTCGACAGGCTCACCATGAGGCTGTGAGAGCGGGTTCCATGGATATCAGCTATAAGCGCCTTGATGATCGCCGATCCCGCATCGCTGCATCTGGCGCTGGTCTTCGCCCTCAGCCTGGCGGCAAGCCTGGCGCTGACCGGGCTGCTGCGCCACTGGCTGATGCGCCGCCAGATCCTCGACCGGCCCAATGAGCGCAGCGCCCATACCGTTCCGGTGCCGCGCGGCGGTGGGATTGCCGTACTGCTGGTGCTGCTGCCGCTTTGGGCAATCATCGAGCCGCAGCTCTGGCCGGTTCTGATCGCCGGTGCGGCGCTCGGCTTTGCCGGATGGTGGGACGATGTGAAGGGTCTCGGCCCCTGGCCGAAACTGGCCGTGCAGATCGCCGCCGTCACCGCCGGACTCGCGTTTGTCGGACCAATCACCGGCGGGCTGTTGCCGGCGCCCCTCGACCTTCTGCTGGCGGCCGTGCTGTGGCTTGGCTTCGTCAACGCCTACAATTTTATGGATGGGATCGACGGGATCGCGGGGGTCGAGGCGATCTCCATCGCGCTGGGCCTTACCGTGCTGGGTTTGTGGTTTGCCAGCTTCGGCGACCTCGCCGCGCTTGCCACGGCGCTGGCGGGCGCAGCGCTGGGATTCCTGTTCTGGAATTGGCATCCGGCCAAGCTGTTCCTGGGCGATGTCGGCTCGCAGGCGCTGGGCTATCTCATCGGCTTTCTGCTCTTGCGCATTGCAAGCGAAGGCGCCTGGGCCGCGGCCTTGATCCTGCCGCTCTATTTCTTCGCCGATGCCGGCTGGACGCTTTTGAAACGCCTCAAGGCCGGCAAGAACATCCTGGCAGCCCATGCCGAGCACATCTATCAGGAGTCGGTGCGCCGCGGGCGCAATCACGCGCAGGTGTCGATCGCCGTCCTCATCGCCAATGTGGCGCTGGTGCTGTTTGCGCTCGGCGCCGAGTTGGGCGAGCGGCCGGTTTCGCTTGCCGGTGCTGCGTTAACCGTCTTCGTGCTGGCGCGCCGGTTGCTCACACCGCCCATCATGCCGGCCGAGCGCAATTGAGCCACCCCCGGCTGCTTGCTATGGTCGGCGCGCCCGCATGACTGAGCGAATGAACAATCCATTGCGCTTCCACCACCAATCTGCGCTGGCCATGGCCCACGATCTGGCGATGGCGGCGATCTCCTTTCCGCTGTCGCTGTGGCTCAGGGTCGGCTACATGCCTTTCGACCTGCCTTTCGCCCTTGTCGGCTTCGTGCTGTTCATCGGCGTGGCGGCGGTCGTGTTCTTCCTCTCGGGCCTGCATCGGGGTGTGTGGCGCTATGCCTCGCTGCCAGATCTGCTGACAATCGCGCGCGCCGTCAGCCTGACGGTGATGCTGTTCCTGGCCATCTTGTTCCTCACCACGCGCCTCGACGGCTATCCGCGCTCCACATTGGTGATCAACTGGTTCGTGCTGATCGTCCTGCTGGGAGCGCCTCGCCTGGGGTACCGCCTGCTCCATGACGGCAATCTCAGCCACCTGCTGGAGCGCCCGAGTCCCCTGGCTGTGCCAATCCTGCTGATCGGCTCCGGCGATGCGGCGGAAGGTTTCATCCGCGAGATGCGCCGCAGCACCAACGCGCCCTTCGCGGTGGTGGGAATTCTCGATACGGGCAGCGGCCGGCGCCAGGGCCGCCACATCCATGGCGTGCCGGTGCTGGCCGGCGTCGATGCGGCCGGCGGCATCGTCGAGCGGCTGGCGGCGGAGGGAAGGTCGCCGCAGCGCTTCGTTTTGACCGGCGATCATCTCGACCGCGAGAGTCTGCGCCGGCTGGTGGATGTCGCCGAGACCAAGGGCATGACGCTGGCGCGATTGCCGCGCCTGACCGATCTGCACCAGGCGAGCGAGCAGACGGCCGCCGGCGCCTTGCTGCCGGTGGCGGTGGAAGATCTGCTGGGTCGGCCGCGGCAGGTATTGGATCCCGCGCCCATGCGCGAGCTCATCGCCGGCCGGCGCGTGCTGGTGACAGGGGCCGGCGGCTCCATCGGCGGCGAACTGGCGCGCCAGATCGCGGCCTTCACGCCGTCCCATCTGGTGCTGTTCGATCATTCGGAATACCTGCTCTATCAGATCGATCGCGAGATCGCAGCACTGGCGCCTGCGCTGCCGCGCCGCGCACTCCTGGGCGATATCCGCGACCGGCGGCGCCTGGACACTGTATTCGCCGCGGAAGAACCCGAACTGGTCTTCCATGCCGCGGCCCTGAAGCACGTGCCGCTGGCGGAGACGAACCCGCTGGAAGCCATGCGCACCAACATCGAGGGCACGCGCCAGGTGGCAGAAGCCTGCCTTGCCGCCGGCGTCGCCCAGATGCTGCTGATCTCCACCGACAAGGCGGTCTCGCCCACCAGCGTAATGGGGGCCAGCAAGCGCGCCGCCGAGCTGATCTGCCAGGCGCTGGACAGGGCCAGTGCCGCGGCGGGCAAGGGCTGCCGCTTCGTTGCGGTGCGCTTCGGCAATGTGCTGGGCTCGACCGGCTCGGTGGTGCCGCTGTTCCAGCAGCAGCTTGCGGCCGGCGGGCCGCTCACGGTCACCGACCGCGAGATGACGCGCTATTTCATGACCACGCGCGAAGCCGTCGAGCTGGTGCTGCAGGCGGCAGCGCTGGCGCGCCGCCAGCCACGGCCCGGCGGCGTTCTGATGCTCGATATGGGCGAGCCGGTGCGCATCATCGATCTCGCCCGCCAGATGATCCGCCTGGCCGGCAAGCGCCCCGATATCGACATCAAGATCGTTTTCACCGGAAGACGTCCCGGTGAAAAGATCCATGAGAGCCTGCATCGGCCGGAGGAAAAGGCCACACCCGCGGGCGTGCCGGGGCTGATGGCGGTGGAAGCAGGTGCGCCCGACTGGGCGAACCTGGCGCGCGTGACCGATCGCCTCGCCACGGCGGGCGCAGTTGGCGACCTCGCATCGGCCAATGCCGCGCTGACTGAACTCGTGACCGACTCCACCCGTGAGGAAGCAGCGGGATGAACCAACTCCCCTTCCCCCGCCCGCCGACCCCTGTCCCCGACCAGACCGGCCCGGTCGAGCTCGGCCGTTTTCTTGCCGGGCGCGGCGTCGAGATCCTTTCGACCGGCGGATCGGCGAAGGCCTTGAGCGAGGCCGGCATCGCGGTCAAGGAGGTCTCGGCCCATACCGGCTTTCCCGAGATCATGGACGGGCGGGTCAAGACCCTGCATCCCAAGATCCATGGCGGCATCCTGGCGCGGCGCGATTCCGAGGAGCATCTCGCGGCCGCCACGGCCCATGGCATCGGCCTGATCGATCTCGTGGTGGTGAACCTCTATCCCTTCGAGGCGACGCTTGCCACGGGCGCCGATGAAGCCCGCCTGGTGGAGAACATCGATGTTGGCGGGCCGGCCATGATCCGCGCCGCCGCCAAGAATTTCGATTTCGTCGCCGTGGTCACCACTCCTGCCGACTACAAATCCATCTGCGAGGAGATGGCGGCGAAGGAGGGCGCCCTCAGCCGGGCCACGCGCCGGCGCCTGGCGGCCGCGGCCTTTGCCCGCACGGCCAGCTATGACGCAGCGATCGCAAGCTGGATGAACAAAGAGGCGCCACTGGCGCGGCGCTTCATCCTGGCCGGCGAGTTGAAACAGCCGCTGCGCTATGGCGAGAACCCCCACCAGCAGGCGGCTTTCTATGCCGGCGGCGATGCGCGCCCCGGCGTGGCAACCGCCCGCCAGATCCGGGGCAAGGAGCTGAGCTACAACAACCTGAACGATACCGACGCGGCCTACGAGCTGGTGGCGGAGTTCGCCGAGCCCGCGGTCGTCATCGTCAAACACGCCAATCCCTGCGGCGTGGCGCTGGCGAGCGATCTGGCGAGCGCC
>CAZQLF010000295.1:0-2797 GCA_964594035.1 uncultured Rhodospirillaceae bacterium
TGGGCGAGGGCGCCGTCATCACCGCGGGCAACGCCTGTCAGCTCTCCGACGGCGCTTCGGCCTCGGTGCTCATGGATCTGAAGGAGGCTGAGAAGCGCGGCCTGAAGCCGTTCGGCATCTTCCGCGGCTTTTCGGTTGCCGGCTGCGAGCCCGACGAGATGGGCATCGGTCCCGTCTTCGCCGTGCCGAAGCTGTTGAAGCATCACGGCCTGACGGTCGACGACATCGATCTCTGGGAGCTGAACGAGGCCTTCGCCGTCCAGGCGCTCTATTGCCGCGACAGGCTCGGCATTCCCGCCGACAGGCTCAACGTCAATGGCGGGGCCATTGCCGTCGGCCATCCCTATGGCATGACGGGCGCGCGCCTCGCCGGCCACGTGCTGATCGAAGGGGCCAAGCGCAAGGCGAAGCTCGGCATCGTCACCATGTGCGTGGGCGGCGGCATGGGGGCGGCCGGCCTCTTCGAGATCGCCCACTGAACCTATGGACGCTCGCCTGACGGAGCTGACGCGTCGGCACTGGCTGGACCTGAAGGGCGAGATCGAGCGGCATTTCGCGCTCCTCTGGGACGAGGCGGAACTGCCCAATATGGAGTACCGCTCATCGGCGGCGCTGGCTGGCTGGCTGGCGCGCGAGGGCTTTACTGTCGAGCGTCATGCCCATGGCCTGCCCACCGCTTTCATCGCCCACTGGAAGAAAGGCCCCCCACAATCTGGCGCGCCCTGCATCGGCCTGCTGGCGGAATACGATGCGCTGCCGGGCACCGCGAACAAGGCCGTGCCGCGGCGCGAATCCAGCGGCAAGCGCGGCGGCCATGCCTGCGGCCACAACCAGATCGGGCCCGCCAATCTGGGGGCGGCGATGGCCGCGCGCCGCGCGATGCAGGAATCAAACATCGCCGGCGAGATCGTCGTCATCGGTTGTCCGGCGGAGGAGATCGTCTGGGGCAAGCTCGCCTTGCTCAGGGCGGGCGCGTTCTCTTCCTGCGATGCCCTGCTGACCTCCCACGCCGATTACCAGAACGGCGCCATCTCGCGGCCCTGCCAGTCGGTGATGAGCGGCGAGGTGATCTTCACCGGCGAATCCGGCCATGGCGGCGGCGTGCGCCGGCAGAACGCGCTGGATGCGGCGGAGCTTGCCGTGCAATCCATCGAGCGGCTGCGCGCCCATCACTTCCCCGATACCTCGGTCGAGCATGTGCTGCGCGTCGGCGGCCATATGCCGAGCGTGACGCCCGACGAGGCGCGGCTCTGGCTCGTCACCCGCCATGTCGATGTCGAGCGGGCTGAGGAAGTTTACCGTTTCGCCGCCGGTGTGGCCGAGCAGGCAGCGAAACTCTGCACGGTCGGCTATCGCGAGCAGTTCATCGCCGGCACGCGGGGCTATCTTGCCAATGACGTGCTGGCGAAGATCCTGCTGGCGAAGCTGGAGCAGGTGGGGACACCGCGCTACAGCAAGGAAGACCTCGCCTGGCTCCAGGAACTCGCCCGCGTCTGCCGCCCGGCGGAGCAATTCGATCTCGATTCCGGCATGGCCCTCCACACCGAAGGCCACGATCCCTATGGCCAGGACGATGGGGAAGCGAGCTGGCACATTCCGCTCGCCCGCGCCAATTGGGCAATCCCGAAACAGGTGCCGCTGCACAACTGGGCCTGCTCGGCGCTAACCGGCAATCCTGCCAGCTATCCGGGGCCGCTCATGGCCTCCGAAGCGCTGGCGCTGACGACGGTTGAATTGATGCAATCGCCCAATGTTCTCGCCGAGGCCAAGGCGGAGCTGAAGAAAAGGCTGGGCGGGCGAACGATCGCCCCGCCGCCGCTTGGCGCCACCAAAACGATGATCGAGGCGCCGGAGCGATTCTGGGACGCCACATGGATCGAGGACTAAGCACGACTCTGCCCGACCCCGGGAGCCTCGCGCTTTCACGCGAGGCCCCGATTCCCGTTGCCATACTCACCGGCTTTCTCGGCAGTGGCAAGACGACCTTGATCCGCGCCCTGCTCAGGGATCGCGAATTCGCCGGCACGGCTATCGTGGTCAACGAGTTCGGCGAGATCGGCCTCGACCATCTGCTGATCGAGGCGGCGGTGAAGGAGGATACGATCCTGCTCGAGGGTGGCTGCCTCTGCTGTGCCACCCGTGGCGATCTTGTGCGGGCGCTGCGCTCGCTGCTCGACCGGCGCGAAATCGGGGAACTGCCGGCCTATGCCCGTGTGATCGTCGAGACCTCGGGCCTTGCCGATCCCGCTCCCATTTTGCAGACCCTGATGAGCGATCCCCTGCGCCTCAGCCGCTATCGGCTGGCAACCCTGACCACGACTCTCGATGCCATGCTCGGCGCCGAGACTTTTGTGCGCTATGACGAGGCGCGCCGCCAGGCGGCGCTCGCCGACCGCATCGTTCTCACCAAAGCGGATCTCGCCAGTGAGGCGCAACGAGCGGCCGCGATCGACGCTGTTCGCGCGGTCAGCGCCGCACCTATCGTTCTCGCTTCCGATTTTGCTGCCGGCTTGTTTGCACCGTCATCGGCCAGTGTCGCGCCGCGCGACCATGATCATCGCCACGCCCACGGCGCCTATGTCACCGTCTCACGCGCGATCGATCACCCGCTCGCCTGGCCGCGTGTTCAAGCCTGGCTCGCCAGCCTTGTGAAACGCTGCGACAGCAAATTGCTGCGCCTGAAGGCCGTGCTGGCCATCGAGGGCGAGGTAGAGCCGGTCGTGCTCCACGCCGTGCAGCATGTGATCCACCGCCCGGAAAGACTCTCCGCCTGGCCCGCCGGCCTGACCCAAGGCCG
>CAZQLF010000295.1:2897-4631 GCA_964594035.1 uncultured Rhodospirillaceae bacterium
GGCAGCCACCATTCCTCGCCGCGCGGCGTCGAGACATATTCCGGCCAGCGGTAATGGATCGGTGCGGCGAAATCCTTGGGCAGCAGCGGCGCCATCCATGAACTGCCGCCGATGCCGCCACCGGTGCGCTCCCTGAACTCCGCCTGGGCCGCCTCCAGCGCCGCGCGGTCGGTGAGCAGATCGACGAGGCTGCCGCCGATTGCCCGCGCGGCGGAGAAAATCGTCGGATCGATGGTCGCGGGATAGCCACCCAGCGCGTTCCACGCCCAGTTCGGATACTGATAGCCGGGTTTGGGCGAGGCCAGCGTCGCGCGCCCGATATAGAGCCGCGCCGTCGGGCAGTGCCAGGTGTAATCGGTGTAGTCGTCGGAGGTGTAGTTCTTCTGCCAGGGCGGCAGGATGGCACGCAGCCGCGCCTCGTCCTCTTCCGGCGTCACCAGTTGCGACATCGCCGGATGGATCGGCTCATCCATGGGCGTGAGGCCAAGATTCTTCTGGATCTCGCGGGCAAACCGCTTCGCCTCCTCGCCCCACGCCGGGGCGCCGCCCAGCACGAGATTGCCGTAGGTGAGTGCCGAGATCGCGTGGTTAGGCAAACCGGGGCGCGTCTTCGTCACCCACTCCTTGCGTACGGTGCAATGGGTGATTTTCGCCACATGCTCGGCATTATTGTCGAGGATGGCGTAGATGCGCTCCTGCATCGTCAATGTCGGGCAGCGGCTCGCATACTGGATCTGGCTGAAGCTGGGCGCGAGGTTGTCGGCCGTCGCCTGGCCGCCGGCGAGGATCGCCTCGTTGATCGCCCAGCTGCCGGTATGGGGCAGGCTCGCTTCCTTGGTCATCTTGCTGGTCATGTACATGAGGCAGACGGCATCGATGCTGCCCGGTGCTCGCGCCGTCACATGCACCGAGGCACCTTCGCCCACGCCCATGCCGTTCCATTGCTCCGGGTTCAGGCATTCGAAGGTGTACATGCGGCTCCAATACGAACCGCAATGGGTATCCCAGATCACCGTGTTGGCATGGGTCACGGTGAAGGCGGGGTGAAAGCTGACGGCCGCGTCGAGCCCGTCGTAATAGCCATGGGCCGCATGCACGGGCTTGGATCCGCACACCTTCTCCGCCGGCTCGCCGAAGAAGACGAGCGTGCCGGGCAGCTTGTGCTTTTCCATGGCGGCCTTGGCGGCAAGCGCACCGCCGAGTGCGCCCAGCCCCAGTGCCGAATGCGGATCGGTATGACCCGCGGCATGGCGATGCACGCCTTCGCGCGGCTTTTCGTGGGGCACCGGCTCCTGGCTGTTGCCGGGCACCGCATCATATTCGGCATAGCTCGCGATCACCGGCTTGCCGGATCCGAACCGCGCGCAGAACGCCGTCGGCATGCCGGCGGAGCCTGCCTCGACCTCGAACCCCTGCTCGCGCAGCAGCGTCACATACCAGGCAGCCGACCGGTATTCGCGCCACGCGCTCTCATGAAAATTCCACACCTCGGTGTGGCGCTGCGAAAGCCAGGTCTCGTGGCTCTTGATCCAGTCGAAGGCGCTCTGCTTGGCGGCGGTCATGGCGGCGGCGCGGCCGGTCTTGGATGCGAGGTGATCATTGGGCATGGCAATGCTCCTTGGCTCTGCCGGATCGTAGCGCCGGTGACGTTTTGCAGAAAGTGGAGAGGACGTGCGCCGCTCTTATCTCCCTCTCCGCCCTCGGGCGTCTGATCGCCTCACGTTGATGAACGTG
>CAZQLF010000296.1:0-1970 GCA_964594035.1 uncultured Rhodospirillaceae bacterium
CAGCTCGATGAAGCCATAGACGACCTGGACGCCGGCGCGCTCCATGTCGCGCGCCCAGCGGATGTTGGCTTCCTCATCGAAGCGGGCCTTCAGCTCCACCAGCGCCGTCACCGACTTGCCGGCATCGGCCGCCTCGATCAGCGCCTTGACGACCGGGGAATCCTCGCTGGTGCGATAGAGCGTCTGCTTGATCGCCACCACGGAGGGATCGCGCGCGGCCTGGCGCAGGAACTGCACCACCACGTCGAAGCTCTCATAGGGGTGATGGACAATGATGTCCTTCTGGCGGATGGCGGCAAAGCAATCGCCGGCGAAATCGCGGATTCGCTCGGGAAAGCGCGCGTTGTAAGGCTGGAATTGCAGGTCAGGTCGGTCGTCGACGATCAGCTTGCTGGTGGACGCCAGTCCCAGCAGGCCATCCTGCAGAAACACGTCCTCCGGTTTCACGCCAAGCTCGTCAACGACGGAGGCGAGCAGGTCCTCGGCGATGTCGGCATTGGCCTCAAGACGGATGACCGTGCCGCGCCGGCGGCGCTTCAGTGCCGTTTCGAACAGGCGTACGAGATCTTCCGCCTCTTCCTCGATTTCCATTTCGCTGTCGCGGATCATGCGGAAATAGCCGAGCGCCGTGACGGCGAAGCCCGGAAACAGCCGGTCGAGATACATGCCGATCACCGCTTCCAGCGGCAGGAAACGGATCGTCTTGCCGGGTAGCCTGAGGAAACGCGACATCTGCGGCGGCAGCACGATGAGGGCACGCAGCAAGCGGCCGTCTTCGGCGCGGCGCAAATCGAGAATGATGGCGAAGCCCAGATTGGGGATGAAGGGGAACGGGTGCGACGGGTCCATCGCCATGGGCGTCAGAACCGGAAAGATCTGGTCGAGGAAGAAACCGTCGAGCCACTGTTTTTCTTCTGCCGTCACCCCGCCGGCATCGATCACGGCAAGGCCGCTGGCCCGGAGTTCATCGCGCAGCCGCCGCCAGCTTGTCTGCTGGTTGCGCATCAATTCGCCGATCACGACGTTGATGGCGGAAAGCTGCTGGGCGGGGGTCTGGCCCTCCTGACTTGGGGTTGCGATGCCGGCGGCCTGCTGGCCCTTCAGCCCGGCAACCCGAACCATGTAGAACTCGTCCAGATTGTTGGCCGAGATGGAAAGGAAGCGCAGCCGCTCCAGCAGCGGATGGTTGCGGTTTTCCGCCTCTTCCAGTACCCGCTCGTTGAAGGCAAGCCAGGAGAGTTCGCGATTGATGAACCGCGATTCCGGCGGGTCCGGCCACTGGACGCCGCCATGGCGTTCCGCCGACGATTCCTCAGACTTGCCCTTGACTGCCTCGTCCATACCCAAAATCCATGCCACGCTGCGAATTGAGGGCCAGTCTAGTAGCCCGAAATGAAATTGTCATGACAACCGCCCATCGTGTCGGGCTATGCTAACCCTATGAAACGCCTGTATTTGCTGCGCCACGCCAAGTCCGATTGGGCTGATCCGGACAAGGTGGATGCCGACCGGCCGTTGAGTGCCCGCGGGCGCCGTGCCGCCCCGGCCATGGGCCACTACATGCGCGAGGAGGGGCTGGTCCCGGCGCTTGTCCTGGCCTCCACGGCGAGGCGCGCGGAAGAGACCTGGGATCTGCTGTCGCCGGCGCTCAAGGCCAATGTTCCGCTCGAGAGCTCCGACAAGCTTTATCTGGCGAGCCCCAATCGCCTGATGAAGACCGTGCGTGGCCTCTCCGACAAATGGCCCTCGGCCCTGATCGTCGGCCATAACCCCGGTCTGCAGGCCTTCGCTCTGGAGCTTGCCGGCGAGGGCCATGGCCCGGCGCGCACGCGCATAACCCAGAAGTACACGACAGGTGGATTGGCGGACTTCCATTTCGAAGTCGAGAGCTGGGGTGAGATCGCCGGTTGACAGGGCACGCTCGAATGATTAATTGGCGCATCGTATTCGAGAGCATACCGCAGTCAACG
>CAZQLF010000296.1:1980-4627 GCA_964594035.1 uncultured Rhodospirillaceae bacterium
AGATAGCCATTGGCGGCGCCCTGGTTGACATGCGTATCCCAGCCGCCGACGTCGGCCAAGCCGGAGTTGAAGAACACCGTGCGCCCGTAGAAATTCTTCCCCCCGCCGGTGACCTTGGCTCGATCCTCGGCGATGCGCGCGGCCTGCCAGCCCAGGATAATGCCGGCACCACGCGCCGCACCGCTCGGCCCCAGTGAAGGCACGTCGGCAAGATAGCGCTCCAGCTCCTCCACCAGGTGGCGGCTGACCAGCGCATCGTTCAACGAACCCAGCACATCCTGGATCGCAGCCAATGCGGCAATGTATTTGCCGGTCGCCTTGCGTGGATAGAGCTCGCGGAAGAACTCGCCGACATAGCGCTGCTTCTTGGCCATCAAGCGCAGCCGATGCAGCTCCGATTCCGACAGATCGGCCTTCTTGCCGCCGAATTTGCGCAGGCGTTTGTGGCGGCGATTGAGAATGGCCGAGGCGAAATCGCCGACCGGCCTATCGAGGATCGCCGCATCAGGCGAGGCCCAGCCGGACGTACCCAGCCAGTGATAACAGCGCAGCAGCAGCGCGGTGTAGCGCGGCGAATCGAGCGTGGCGCGCGCGCGCAGCTGGGCCCGGTCGCGCAGCTCGGCCGCTCCCTCCAGCCCCGGGCGCACCCCGGGCACCCGATCGGCAATGGGCGTCAGCGTGGTGGCGATGAAGACATCCCAGTCGCGTGCCGGGTTCAGTTCCTGCTGCAGCCAGCGCAGCTCACGGGCGAGGAATTCATGCGCCTCCTCGCTCAGCGTATCGCGAAAGGCGGTGGCAAGAGCGCGAAAGCGGCGCAGGCCGACGCGAAGCTGGTGAATGCCTTCGGGATCGTCGCCGAGCCGGGCCGGCACCTCATTGGCGCGCATCTGCGCCAGGCAGCTGCGCGCGGCGGCGGCGAACGCGTCGCGGGCCGTCATGGTGGCCGTCAGCCCCGCTGGCGTTGCCTTGGCGGGCGCCGGTGCTTCGCCGCTCAGCAGGCCATAGCCGCGCTCGGCCTTCGTCGCTCCGCCGAGAGTGACCGGCAACAGGTCATGCACGGCCATCGCCAGCTCGAAAATGTGCTCCGGCCGTCCGCTTTTCAGTTCCAGCTCGATTTCGGATAGCGGCAAGGTGGAACCCTTGGCCCTGATCTCACCGCGGTCGAAGGCGAGTTCGATCAGGCTGTCGCGGAAGCGCAGCGGCCAGGCAGTGCGGCGGAAGTCCGTCGCGAACAGCGGCGCCAGCCGGCGCGTGATGGTGTTGTCCGCCAGCAGGCGGCGCAGCCGGGGGTCGGTGATCTTGTCCAGTTCGGGCTTGTCGCCGGAGATGGCGGTCTCGATCTCGCGCAGGACCTGCAAGCCCCCAAGCCCCGAGCCGGGCAGCTTGATCGTCTGCACCCGCCTTCGGCCGATGCTGCGCACGCGCAAGACGATGCCGCGCCGCGCCAGCGCCTGGTCCGGCGTATCGTAATAGACGGTCTCCAACTGGCGGGTCAGGGCCCGCTTTTCTGCCAGCTCGCGCAGCAGCGGAAGCTGGCGAACGGCCGCAGCACGCTCCGGCGCGACGGAGAGTTTGAGCTCGACTTCGTCCGCCATAACGTTTCTTGGCTCCGTCTCGAATGCGGGCTGCCCCCAGCCCAGTCCCCAGGCGCCCCGATGAGCGCTGCCGTCGTATAACCAACGTCAACGTGTCGTGAAAGTTACAGAATTATGATAGCTGAGCGAAATTTTGGTGAAGGTGAATTACAGGCGCAATCGTTTGAAAATACGCTCGGGAATGGCCTTGACGATGGCCATGATCAACCACCAGAACCACGGGAAATAGGCGACGTCGCGGCCTTTGGCGGCAAAATCGAGGCAAGCCTTGGCACATGATTCGGGGCTCGCCACCAGGAACATGCCGCCCAATCCATAAGTCATCGACGTGTCCATGAACCCCGGCTTGACCGTGGTCACGGTGATTCCCCTGGCGTTGTACGCGGCGCGCAGCCCCTGCAGATAAGCGTTCAGGCCGGCCTTGGCCGAACCATAGAGATAGTTGGATGGCCTGCCGCGGTCGCCCGCGACCGAACTCAGCACCACGATGGCACCTTTCCCTTCCTCCGCCATGCGAGGAGCAAGGCGCGAGAGCATGGAGACAGGGCCGAGATAGTTGACCGCGATGATCTGCTGGGCGAGCACCGGGTCGGCATCGATCTCGGCCTGGGGCAGCAGCATCCCGAAAGCGAGGAAGACGTTCATCGGCCGGCGCGGCAAATCGGCGACGAAGGCATCGTGCCCAGCGCGATCAATGGCGTCGAAAGCGCGCACATCGGCGCGGATGGCGCCCCGGATACGGGCGTCGGCGGCAATGCGCTCGATGTCGCGAATATCGCGCCCGGCAAGAATGAGATCGCCGCCGCGCTCGGCCACCGCCCGCGCAAAGGCGCGCGCAACCGACGAACTCGCGCCCAGCACCAGCCATAGCGGGCGCTCGCTCACAGACGTTCTCCGCGGATGTCGAGACGCTGTGCTAGGTCCGAGGTCATGCGTCGCCCGGGATCGACCTCCGCAAGAATGGCCCGAAACTGCGGCAGCGCCGGATACATGGCGGCGAAGCCTGCGGCCGAGAGATGCGCATCCTTGGCAGCATAGATGCGCCCGCCGTT
>CAZQLF010000297.1:0-4609 GCA_964594035.1 uncultured Rhodospirillaceae bacterium
CGGATCACCGCGGCACGTTCAGCGCGGCGCCGAACTTCGCCTATGAGCTGTGCCTCACCAAGATCGCGCCGGCGGAGCGCGCGGGCCTTGACCTGTCGCGCTGGCGTGTGGCGCTGAACGGCGCCGAACCGGTGCGTCCCGACACGCTGCGCCGCTTCGCGGCGACCTTTGCGGCGAACGGACTGCGCGGCGAGGCGCTGTCACCCTGCTACGGCCTGGCGGAGGCAACACTGATGGTCAGCTCGAGCCGCCTGAGCGAAACGCCGCGCATCGTTTCGTTCGACCGCGAGTCGCTGCGTCGCCTGAGGCCCGAGATCTCGACCCGCAGAGATGGGATCGAACTCACCGGCTGCGGTCCCGTTAATGACGACATGCAGGTCGCAATCGTCGAGCCCGAGACACTGACCCCCGCCGCGAGCGGCGCCATCGGCGAAATCTGGGTGAAGGGCGCGAGCGTCGCCGACGGTTACTTCAACGCGCCGGCGGCGAGTGCTGCCGCTTTCGGCGCGAATCTACCGGACGGCAGCGGGCCCTGGATGCGCACCGGCGATCTCGGTTTCTTTCATGCGGGCGAACTGTTCATCGCCGGACGAGCCAAGGACCTGATCATCGTCCACGGCCGCAACTTGTATCCCCAGGACATCGAGCAATCGGTGCAGGCCGGCCGGCCGGCGCTTATCGCCGAGCGGGGTGCTGCCTTTGCCATCGAGCGCCGCGGGCAGGAGCGGCTGGTGCTGGTGCAGGAGCTGCATCGTCGCGCCGCCAGCGAGGCGGCAGCCCTGATCACCGAGATCCGCGCCGCCATCCTTGGCGACTTCGACGTGCATGCGGCGGCCATCCTGCTGGTCAACGCCGGCACGCTGCCGCTAACCTCCAGCGGCAAGCTGGCGCGCCACGCCGCCCGCGAGCTCTACCTTTCGGGCGCGCTCGCCCCGATCGACGCGTGGATTGAACCCTGAGCAGCCCGCAAAAGCGATGCATCCCTATTTCAACGTCACGTCGAAGGAATTCCTCGAGGACCCTTATCCCTTTTATCGCGAGCTGCGCGCGCAGGGCCCGCTGTATCGCAGCCCGTTCGGCTTTGTCGCCGTGCTGCGCGACCGCGATATCCGCACTCTGCTGAATGACCGGCGGATCGGCCGGGCCTTTACTCCACCCAGGGCCGGCGGCCCCAATCCCCTGGCGCTGCGCCGGGGGGTTCGCAGCACCGCCGGCTGGATGCTGTTCCTGAACCCGCCCGACCACACGCGGCTGCGTGCCCTGATGGCGAAGGCCTTTAGTGCCAAGCGGATCATGGAGATGCGCCCGCGCATCCAGGCGACAGTCGATCGCTGCCTTGCGCGCATCGCTGGCGGCGACCGGGCCGATCTGGCGGAGGATCTGGCCCTGAAAATCCCCGCGCAGGTGGTCTTCGACATGCTCGGCATAGCCGAGGAACATCGCCAGAGGCTGCTGGACAACACCGACAGCTTCGTCCAGCAGTTCGATCCCGCGCCGATGACCCTTGCCCAGCACGACCGGGCCGATGCGCAGAACAAGGTGCTGACGGATATCCTGACCGGCATCTGCGAGGAGCGCCGGCGCAACCCAACGGACGATCTGCTGAGCGAGCTGGTGCAGGCCGAGGACCAGGGCGACCGGCTGACCCAGCAGGAGCTGATCGACAATGTGATCCAGCTTTTCGCCGCGGGCTTCGACACCACCAGCGGCCTCATCGGCAACGCGCTGCTGAGCCTGCTGCGCCATCCCGACGAGATGGCGAAGCTGCGTTCCGATCCATCCCTGATGCCCGGCGCCGTGGAGGAGTTCCTGCGCTACGACTCCTCGGTACAGTTGGGCAGCCGGACGGCGCTGGAGGAAACGAGCGTCGCCGGGACGATCATTCCCAAAGGAACCATGATCCTTGCCGTCCTGGGCTCGGCCAATCGCGACGAGGAAGTCTATGACGAGCCGGATCGCTTCGACGTGACACGGCGGGGCATCAAGCCGATCACCTTTGGCGGCGGCATCCACCACTGCATCGGCGCGCAGCTTGCCCGGCTGGAGGCGGAGATCGCCGTCGGCTCCACCATCGCCCGGTTTCCGCGCCTTCGCCTGCACGACCGGGAAAAGCCTGTTCGGCGCCCCGGCCTGACCCTGCGGGCGCTCACGAGCCTGCCGGTGATGTTGTAGCGCCGCAAAACGCCATGGCCCCCGACAGATTAGCCACGCGGTAACGGTTTTCCTTTATGCAACCATGGCTTGGGGCTATGGTCTGCCTTGAGGGGGGAAGCAGGGCCGGCGGGATTCCGGCCGGCGGCGAGCATGCTCGCCGAGGCCGGTGGCCGAGAGTACGAATCGGGGGTAGCGATCGTGGAAGGTGCGAGACAGCACCTGGGCGCTGAAGGGGCGAAGCCAGCCCATTGCAGCGATTTGCCGAGATTCCGGCGGGAGCATTTCAAGCCGGCAAGCGCCTATGCGCCGCCTACCACGGAACTGGAATTTCAGCTCACCACCCTGTGGGAGGCGACGCTCAATATCGAGGGCCTCGGCATCGACGACGTGTTCTTCGAGGTGGGCGGCGAATCCTTCGCGGCCGTGACGCTGTTCACCGAGATGGAGCGCTTCCTCGGCAAGATGCCGCCGCTTTCCATCCTGCTGGACTATCCCACCATCCGGCAGCTGGCCCGCTATCTGGAGCAGGAAGGCCCGGCGCAACCCAGCCTGATCAGCCCGGTGCGCGCGCAGGGCAGCCGGCACCTGGCGCTGTTCAGCACCCATGCCGCCCATGGCAACGTGCTGTTCGCGCGCCGGCTGTTGCCCCATATCGGGGCGGAGCAGCGCCTTTACGCCATTCGCGCGCGGGGCCTTACAGAGGGCGAGACGCCGCATCGCGACTTTCCGAGCATGGCGGCCGATTACGTGGAGGAGCTGCGCCGCATCCAGCCGGACGGGCCCTATCTTGTTTCCGGCAACTGCGTTGGCGCCATCATCGCCTTCGAGATGGCGCAGCGGCTGAAGGCGCTGGGCCAGGATGTGGCCGCGGTTGTGATGATCGATCCCGAATATCATCCCAATGCCGTGCCCTGGCTTTACTGGCGCGATCCCGAAGCCGCCGCAGCACGTTTGCAGCGCTCGCTGCTGCGGCCTTTCTGGTTTGCCCGGCGACACCTGCGGCACTGGCGCGACCGGCAGGCGGGGCGTTCGGTCATCGAGTATCCGACCGAGACCGGCGACAACAGGGCTCGGCAAAATGCGGTGATCGCGGGGCTCGGCGCAGCACTCCAGGCCTATCGGCCGAATGGCTATGACGGGCGCGTCGTCATCCTCTGCTCGGCGGAGCGCCATCGCTATCTGGCCAAAGCCCGCTTCGGCTGGCGCACCATCGCGCCGAAGGTGCAGTTCATCGAGATCGGCGGCTCCCACGATGAAGTGTTTTTCGGCGCCCTGCCGGCGGTGGGCCAGGCGCTGGACAAGGTGCTCGCACAGGCGCAGCCCAGCGTGGCGGAGAGATTTGCCGGGCAGCGCGCCGCGGCGGAGTGATGGTTTTGCCCACGCCGGGAGTGAGCCGCGGGTTATAGTTCGCCCTCGCGTCAGAAGCGCGGGGGCCTTCCATGGCATTGAAGCCGCTGCGGGGAATTGCGAAGCCGGAGCTGGTGGCGGGCGGCCTGGGCTGGCCCGAGGGGCCGACGATGCTCCCCGATGGCCGCCTCGTGTTCGTCGACAGCTATCGCAGCGAGATCAGCGTGCTGGGGCGCGACGGCAAAGTGGGGCGCTTTGCCTATACCGCGGGCGCGCCCAACGCTTGCGTGCTGGGCAGCGATGGCGATCTTTATGTCTGCCAGAACGGCGGCACGACGGGGCCGTGGCGCGCGAAGGAGATGGTGACGCCCTCGATCCAGCGCGTGCGCGAGGGATGCGCGGTGGAAGAGCTGATCACGGAAGTGGCCGGCATTCGCCTCAACGGGCCGAACGATCTCTGCTTCATGCCCGATGGCAGCCTGGTGTTCTCCGATCCCGGCACCTACAACCCGAAGAACCCGGACCCGAGCTATATCCATCGCCTCAGGCCCGACGGCAGCAGCGAGGTGGTGATCGCCTTCGAGACGCCGGTATTTCCCAACGGCGTGGCGGCGGAGCCGGACGGCTCGATCGTGTGGGATGAATCCTATACGGGCCGCGTCGGGCGCATCCGCCCCAACGGCAGGCGCGAGGATCTGGGCAGATTCCCGGGCAAGAACCCGATCCCCGACGGGCTCAAGGTGGGATCCTCCGGACGGCTCTACGTGACCGACATCCTCGCCGCGGGCATCCATGTGCTGAGCCCCGACGGCCGGCCGGAGGGATTCATCACATGCGGCAAGGCCACGACCAACTGCGTGTTCGATCGCGAGACGCTGTGGGTGACCGATGCGGGCGTGCTCGCCGTGAGCGCCGAGGCATCAAGCGAGGGGGCGGTGTGGAAGGTGAGCGTGCCGGGCGGGGGTGCGGGGGTGTGGTACGGGGAGATGCGGGTATAGTGTGGCGACCTATTGGTTAAGGATTCTTTCTAGCTCATTCTTCACCTGACCGCCCTCCACGTTAGGTCTTCAAAGGCAAATAATGGTCCGTCTGCTAGTGCAGCGCGAAC
>CAZQLF010000298.1:0-4602 GCA_964594035.1 uncultured Rhodospirillaceae bacterium
GCCAATCTGCATATCCACCTGCAATACATCGCCTGGCTCTGCGACCGGCGCAGCTGGCTTGCCGGCGATCATTTCTCGCTGGCCGATGCGACGGCCGCCGCGCACATCTCCATCGTCGATTATCTCGGCGATGTGCCGTGGGAGCAGCACCCCGGCGCCAAGGACTGGTACGCACGCGCCAAGTCGCGGCCGAGCTTCCGCCCCCTGCTGGCCGACCACGTCCCCGGCGCCCCGCCGCCGCGGCACTACGCAGATTTGGATTTTTAGCGCGCTGCCTAAAAAAGATGGATGGCCGGGTCAAGCCCGGCCATGACGACAGTGAGCACTGCGGTTGAGCCCGACCTCCACGTCATGCTCGGGCTTGACCCGAGCATCCATTCATCACTGAGCCGGCGGCGTGGTTGGTGGTGTTGCTGCCGGCTGGTCGAGCTGGCTGAGGTCGGCCGCGGCCTGGTCGGCCGTCGGTGTGCCGGCGCCCAACTTCATCGCCTGCTGCCAATCGGCGCGCGCGCCCGGGACGTCGTTCTTCAGCCGGCGGATGATGCCGCGCTCGAGATAGGCATCGGCAAAATGGGGATCGAGCCGGATCGCCTCTGAAATATCGTCGCCGGCGAGATCGAGGCTCTGCACCAGGCGATAGGCGCTGGCGCGATAGGTCAGGATGTCCGCCCGGTCCCGGGCGAGATCATGCGCCTTGTTGAAATCGTCGATCGCATCGAAGTACTTGCCTTGCGAGGCCATCACCACGCCGCGATCGGTCAACAGGTCGACACTATCGGGTGCGAGCTTCAGGCCGGCGTTCTGATCCTTGAGCGCGCTTTTGGTGTCATTGGCGAGAATCCAGGCCTGTGCCGCCTGGCCGTAAAGATCCGCGGCGAGGTCGGGGCGGGTCTTCGCCTGACCAGCCGCGAGTTTTTCCAGGTTCTGGGCGGCGGGCTTGTAACGGCCGAGGCCGATCTGCGCCACGGCCGCGCAATGGCCGGCGGCGGCCCCACCACCCTTTTTCTGCCAGGTGATGGCGGTGTTGTAGGCCTTCGCCGGAACGCTGCGCGCCTGGGCCATGCAGTCGTTGTAACGCTGGGCATCGGCGGCGGAGAGCGTGCCGGAATCCTCGGCACGCACAGCCGGCGCGGCCACAAGCACACCTGCGGCAACAACGCCCAAAAGACCAAGTCGGACTGACAACCCCATGAGACGCGTCTTCGGTTTCGAAACCGCTTTCATTCGAGATAACATCGCGTGCGCGAAACTCAACCCTTCGGACGCGATTTGCAAGCTGCTCGTCCATGAACGATTTCACACTTTTCATTTTCGGTTTTGGCTATAGCGCGGAGGCGCTTACGCGCAGGCTAGGAACGAACTGGCGCATCATTGCCACCTGCCGTACGCCGGAAAAGCTCGCTGAACTCTCCGCACGCGGCATCGAGGCGCATGTTTTTGACGGCACCATGCCGCTCGCCGGCGCCTGCGACATCTTCGCACGCGCGACACATCTGCTGAGTTCCGTGCCGGCGGAAGGCGGGGGCGACCCGGTGCTGGCGTGCCATGGCGTGGACATCGCGCGGCTCAAGAATCTTCGCTGGGCCGGCTATCTCTCCACCACCGGCGTCTATGGCGACCGCGCCGGTGGCTGGGTGGACGAGAATAGCGAACTCAAACCCACGGGCGAACGTGGTCGGCGCCGGGTTGCGGCCGAAGCCGGTTGGCTCGATCTCTGGCGCAAGCATGGTCTGCTCGTGCACATCTTTCGCCTGGCCGGAATCTACGGGCCCGGTCGCTCTGCCTTTGAGAGCCTTCGTTCAGGCCGCGCCCAGCGTATCGACAAGCCAGGCCAGGTCTTCAGCCGCATCCATGTCGATGACATCGCGCAGATCCTGGCTGCTTCGATCGAGCGGCCAAATCCAGGTGCCATCTACAATGCCTGCGATGACGATCCGGCGGCGCCGGCAGAGGTCATCGACCACGCGGCCAGGCTTTTGAACATAACTCCTCCGCCACTCATTCCTTTTGCCGAGGCGAAGCTCAGCGACATGGCGCGCAGCTTCTACGCCGACAACAAGCGGGTGAAGAACGAGCGCATCAAGCGCGAACTCGGCGTGCGCCTGGCCTATCCGGATTATCGCCAGGGACTTGCCGCGATCCTTAGGCGCGAATCTTCACGCTGAGTTCGTCGATGATCGAGAGCATCCGGGCGAGATCGGAATCGTGGGACAGACGATGATCGCCGTCTTCGATCAGCTCGACTGTGACGTCCGTCTTCTTCAACTGCGCTGCCAGGCGCAGCGACGTCTGGTACGGCACATCGGGATCGGCCATGCCATGGAGCAGCCGCACCGGACAGGATAGATCGATGGGCGTGCGCAAGATCAGATGCTGCCGGCCCTCCTCGATCAGGTTATGGGTAAACGGGACCGGGTTGTCTTCATAGGCCGAGTCATAGGTGAGCTCGCCCCGCTCCTTCAGTTGCCGGCGCTGGTCGGCGTCGAGCCGCCCCCAGACGAGATCCTCGGTGAAGTCGGGAGCGCCGGCGATCCCCACCAACCCGGCCACGCGTTCAGGGCGGGCAAGGGCGACCAGAAAAGCGATCCAGCAGCCCATGCTGGAGCCGACAAGGATCTGGCGGCCGTGGGTCAGGCGGTCCAGAACCGCCAGCGCGTCATTGCGCCAGCGGCCGATGGTGCCGGCCCGGAAATCGCCGGATGAGCGGCCATGGCCGAAATAATCGAAACGGGTGCAGGTCTGGCCCCCCGCTTTCCCCCGCTCGCGGCAGTGGGCCGAGAGCGCCCGTGCCTTGTTGCCCTGCATATCGGACCGGAAGCCCGGCAGGAACAGGAAGCCGGGAGAAGAGTCACCTGAATCAATGCAGTAGGCGGTTGTCTCGCCGTCTTCTCGTGTTAGAATCAAAGTGGTGATTTGGGGATCATCGAGTCGGGTCATGGAGGCGAGACCAGCAATGAGGCGGCAGGAAGCCGTCGCGGACCGTACCATGGAGGCTCCGCAGACAGAGCCCCAGAGTGCGGGACGCCAGAATTGGGAACCTTGGAGCGCGATTTCGGATCGGTTCGGCGTTCTCCAGGTTCTGCCGGATATGATGCCCAACGGTCCGGCTCGCGCCGCGGTCGATATGGCGGCAGCAGTCGTGGCGGCGGGGGGCCGCGCGGCGGTCGCCTCCGGCGGCGGGCCGCTGGTGGTCGATTTGTTGCGCTGCGGCGCCGCACACATCCTCGTACCGTTCCACAACACCGGCACCTTTGCCCGATGGAGCAATATCCGCCGGCTGGTGCGCGCCATCCGCCGGCACCGCATCAGCATCATCCATGCCCGCCAGCCGGACTCCGCCTGGCTGGCCCTGAAAGCTGCGGAAACTGGCGGTTGCTGGTTCACCACCACCTGCCACGGTTTCCACGACGCCAGCACCGCCGCCGCGCGCCGCTACAATGCGGTGATGGCGCAAGCGAGCCGGGTGATCGCGGTGTCGCAGACGCTGGCCGAACATCTGCGCGTCCATTATCCGATGCCGAGCGGCCGGCTTTGGGTCGTGCCCCCGGGCATCGACCTGATCCGCTTCGACCCCACCCACGTTGGGGCCGAACGCATCGCCCAGCTCGCCCAGCAATGGCGCCTGCCCGATGGTGTGCCCGTGGTCATGCTGCCCGGGCGGCTGACGCGCTCGCGCGGCCATCTCCACCTGATCGAGGCGCTGTCGGGCCTGGGCTTGCGCGAATTGCAATGCGCTTTCGTTGCGGAAGAACCGGGTAATCCCGGTTATCGCAAGGAGCTGGTGAAGCTGGCGCAAAAGCGCGGGCTGGAGGGCAGGCTAACCATCGCCGATGACTGCCACGACATGGCCGCCGCCTATATGCTGGCCGATGCGATCGTCTATGCCCGCGCCGATACCACCGGCTTTGCCCGTGTGGTGGGCGAGGCACAGGCCATGGGCCGCCCGATCGTCGCCTTCGACAGCCCCCTGCTGCGCGAGCAGGTCGGCAATGGGTACATGACCTGGCTGGTGCCGCCCGGCTATACCGAAGCGCTGGGCGAGGCGATCGCGGAAGCCCTCGATCTTTCAGCATCCGAGCGCCAAACGCTGGCGCCGGAGGCCAATGCAGTGGCGCGCCAGCGCTACAACCGCGCCGACGCCGCTTCGGCGATGATCGAGCTCTATCTCGGGCTGCTGACGGAAGCGAAAGCAGCGTAACAACGCGCCATCGATGATTTACCAATTCCGTCATGCCCGGCCTTGAGCCGGGCATCCATTTTTGGGCCCAGCGAAAGATGGATGGCCGGGTCAGGCCCGGCCATGACGATAGAAGGGGATGCCCCCAATCTTGACAGCCCATTGAATCTCCCTAGATTCCCACGCCCATGGACTTGCACCTGACCCGATGATTTCTGTGACGCTGCCGGACGGCAGCCGCCGTCCGTTCGAGCGCCCCATCACGGGTGCAGAACTCGCCCAGGCCATCGGCCCGGGTCTGGCCAAAGCGGCCCTTGCCATCAAGATCGACGGAACCCTGAAGGACCTGTCCGCGCCCATCCAGCGCGACGCCCGGGTGGAAATCGTCACGGCCAGCCCCCCGGACACCCTGGAGCTGCTGCCCC
>CAZQLF010000299.1:0-4575 GCA_964594035.1 uncultured Rhodospirillaceae bacterium
ATCGGTTCATACCTGTTCTCAGGCCCCACCGGCGTGGGCAAGACCGAGGTCGCCCGCCAGCTCGCCCGCAGCCTGGGCATCGAGCTTGTCCGCTTCGATATGTCGGAGTACATGGAGCGTCACACGGTCTCGCGTTTGCTGGGCGCGCCTCCGGGTTATGTCGGCTTCGACCAGGGCGGCCTGCTGACCGATGCCATCGACCAGCATCCTCATGCCGTGCTGCTATTGGATGAGATCGAAAAGGCTCATCCGGATCTGTTCAACATCCTGCTGCAGGTCATGGATCACGGGAAGCTGACGGATCACAACGGCAAGACCATCGACTTCCGCAACGTGATCCTGATCATGACGACCAACGCCGGTGCCAGCCAGATGGCGAAGGCGGCCATCGGTTTCGGCCGCGAGCAGCGCGTGGGCGAAGATATCGAAGCCATCGAACGCATGTTCTCGCCGGAATTCCGCAACCGCCTGGATGCGACCATCGGCTTCAACAACCTGGCGCCGGAGACGGTCGCCAAGGTCGTCGACAAGTTCGTCATGCAGCTGGAGGCGCAGCTCGCTGACCGCCAAGTGACCATCGAGCTGACCGACGCCGCGCGCGCCTGGCTGGCACGCAAGGGCTATGACCCGCTCTACGGCGCCCGGCCGCTCGCCCGCATCATCCAGGAATACATCAAAAAGCCGCTGGCTGAAGAACTGCTGTTCGGCAAGCTGGAGAAGGGTGGCGTCGTTCGCGTGGATGCGGGCGAGGACAAGCTGGTCTTCAGCTATCCCGCGCCAAGCCTGCCCGGACCCAAGCTGCCGGCCCTGGTCGAGCCGCGCTGAGCAATATTTCCCCGCTCCCCCGTTCTTCATGGGGGAGAGGGAGTTCATAGTCAGGCGTTAGGTCTCATTCTCTGATTTCTTGAACGGCGAGTAGTCGCCGAGCGCGTCGCGCTCAGCTTCGATGGCGCGCTTTTCCCGGCGCAGGAAATCGGCCACCGCCGCGGCGAAATTCGGATCGTCGACGTAATGAAAGCTGCGCGTCTCCACGGGCAGATAACCGCGGCCGATCTTGTGCTCGCCCTGGGCGCCGGCCTCCACCCGGGATAGCCCCCGTTCGATGGCGAATTCGATGGCCTGGTAATAACAGGCCTCGAAATGCAGGAAGCGATAGGCGCCGTCGGATCCCCAGTTGCGACCGTAAAGCGAGTCTTCGCCGATCAGGTTGAGCGCGCCCGCCACCGGCTTGCCATCCTGCTCGGCCATCACCAGCAGCACGCGATCCGCCATCGTTTCGCCCAATATGAGGAAGAATTCGCGAGTCAGATAGGGGCTGCCCCATTTGCGCTCGCTGGTGTCGATGTAGAAGCGGAAAAAATTCTTCCAGTCGCGCGAGCTGAGATCGGCGCCGGAGAGGCGCTTGATGGTCAACCCATCGCGCAGTGCCGCTTCACGCTCCTTGCGGATCATCTTGCGCTTGCGCGAGGAGAGGGTCGCGAGGAAATCGGCGAAGGTTTTGTAGCCCTCGTTCCGCCAATGATACTGCGTGCCGACGCGCTGCATGAGGCCGACCTCGGCCAGCACGGCGCTGTCTTCCTCATCGGGGAAATTGATGTGCACCGAGGAGACCTCGAGCTGCTTGGCAGCGGCGACCAGCCCTTCCGCCAGATGACGCCGGTGCATCGGCGCATCGGCGCCCGGCCGCACCAGCAAGCGTGGTCCCGGCACTGGCGTGAAGGGAACGCCCACAAGCAGTTTGGGATAGTAACGGCCGCCGGCCTTCTCATAGGCGTTGGCCCAGCCATGGTCGAAGATGTATTCGCCATAGGAATGGCTTTTGACGTAAAGCGGCGCCGCGCCCAGCAGGATGCCGTCCGCCGATTCCAGCATCAGGGGCCGCGGCATCCATCCCGTGCCTCGCCCGACGGAGCCGCTGCGCTCCATGGCGGTGAGAAAATCGTATGATACGGAAGGATTGCCGCGGCCGGCGCAGGCATCCCAGGCGGCGCGCTCTATTTTCGCCACACCCTCGGCAAGCCGCAGCACTGGTTCGTCGCGGCCGTCAGGCATCGTTCACCTGGACGATGTTCACCCGAGTATCGGTCACAGTATTGCCTTGATGCATGCTCACAAAATCGCGTGCCGAGGCGCTGCCTGCAAGGGCCTGGCGCCGCTAATGCCTCAATGGCGATATGGTACAATGCGCCGCATGACACGCCGAACAAGATCCGTGCAAGCCTCGCTGCTGGCGGCCTTGTTGTGCATCTTCTCCGCCGCCCCGGCGCTGGCCGACATGAAGGATGCCTGGGACGCCTATAATCGCGGCGATTACGAAACCGCTTCGAAGCTGTTCCGCGTTGAAGCGGAAAAGGGCGATTCCGAAGCGCAGTACATGCTGGGCTTCATGTATGCCGAGGCGATGCTCGGCCCCCGGGATCCAGCCGATGCGGCGCCCTGGTATCAAAAGGCGGCCGATCAGGGTCACCCGGATGCGCAAGACGCGCTGGGCTATTTCTATGATTTCGGCCTCGGTGTGCCGCGCGACCGGGCCAAGGCCGAGACGCTTTATCGCTCCGCCACGCAAGGCGGCAGTGTCAACGGCAAGAACAACCTTGCATTCGAATGGGCGGATGCGGGCCGCAATCTCAATGAAGCCTTGGCCTATGCGCGCGAGGTGACGGCGGCCGTTCCGAAGGAGGGCGCCTATCAGGACACACTGGGTTGGGCCCTCTACAAGATGCACCGTTATACCGAGGCGCTGCCACCGCTTTGCCGGGCGGCGAAGCTCGATCCCTCCAGCCCGGAGATCCATTCCCATCTCGGCGATGCCTATTGGCATCTCGGTCTCAACAACAACGCCGAGACGCAGTGGCAGCAGGCCTTCGAATTATCCGACCGACCGCAGCTGCTGGACAATGAGGGGCAGGATTATCTTTATGCCGAAGGCGCGACTTTCCGCGCCGCGATGAAGGCGCGCCTTTCCACGGGGCCGGGCGATGGCGCCGCGCCGAACAAAGTCGATCCGGCCGCGCTCAGCCAGTTGGTCGGCGGGGATTGCGAGCTGCCGACAAGCTGACGCCCCTCGTCGGGGCGCGTCCCGTCAGGCGATTTCGAAGACCGCGTCGACCTCGACCGCCACGTTGAGTGGCAGCACGTTGGTACCGACGGCGAAGCGCGCATGCTTGCCGGCATCGCCGAATACCTCGACCATCAGGTCGGATACGCCATTGGCGACCTTCGGCTGGTCGGTGAATGTGTCGACGGAGTTCACGAAGACGCCGAGCTTCACGCAGCGCTTCACGCGATCCAGACTGCCGCCCAGGGCCGCGCGCAGCTGTGCCAAAATATTGAGCCCACAGATGCGGGCCGCCTGCTGGCCCTGTTCGATCGTGTATTCCTTGCCGAGCTTGCCGATGAACTTGAACTCGCCGTTCCACACGGTCACCTGGCCGGAGACGAAGGCGAGATGGCCGGATGTGACCACCGGCACGTAATTGGCGACCGGGGCCGCCGCCTTGGGCAGCTCGATTTTCTTTTCCGCCAGCATTTTTTCAGCCGATCCGGCCATGACGCGCTCCTTGGGCTTGATGGAAAGAGGGCCGGAGAATAACGGTGTAGACGGAGTTTGTCTCGGTTCGAGGCTCGGCCAAAAACGAAAAGACCGGGCCCATCAACCCCCGATGGGCCCGGCCAGTGGTGGGGAGGTGCGCGTCTACAGTGGCCGCCCGCGCTCCGTCCCCTCGTCAACCGCCTACGAACAGCCGCTCGTCGAACCGCAGGTGGTGCATTTCAGGCAGGTGCCGTTGCGCACCAGCGTGAAGTTGCCGCATTCCCCGCAACTGTCGCCCTCATAGCCCTTCAGGCGCGCTTCACGGATCTTGTCGAACTTCGCATCCACCGCGGCGACAACCGCTGGGTCGACGCCAATTGGCCCATGCCCATTCGCACGACCATTGGTCACCGCCACCATGCCGCTGCTGACCGACGCCGTCGCCAGCGTGGTGCTGGTGACGGAGACTTCGACGTCGTCCAATGATGGGGCCGATCCCGACATCTCGCCATGGCCATGGCCATTGCCGCTCGAATGGCCATTGCCGTGCGAATGATTGTGGAAGACCACCAGGCTGTTGCGCACATAGCCGGCGCTGGCGTAGCGCTTAACGGCCTCCATGGGCTCGTCTTCGCCCTCGGACTTCTCGATCTCGCCTTCCTTGATGCCATTGCCGACGGTGTCGGGCTGCAAGTCTGTCGGCTGCACATGGGCGAGATCGGTCCGCCCGATATAGCTGATGGCGAGTTCGCGGAAGAGATAGTCAAGAACCGATGTCGCCATCTTGATGGTATCGTTGCCTTCCACCACGCCCGACGGTTCGAAGCGGGTGAAGGTGAAGGCCTCGACATATTCCTCGAGCGGCACGCCGTATTGCAGGCCGATCGAGATCGCAATCGCGAAATTGTTCATCAGGCTGCGGAAGGCCGCACCTTCCTTGTGCATGTCGATGAAGATCTCGCCGAGATCGCCGCTCTCGTATTCGCCCGTGCGCAGATAGACCTTGTGGCCGCCGACGATCGCCTTCTGGGTATAGCCCTTGC
>CAZQLF010000300.1:0-1929 GCA_964594035.1 uncultured Rhodospirillaceae bacterium
CACACCCAGTTCCGATCCAGGAAATTGGCTGTCGATTCCGCCGTATAGGAATTGAAAATCCGCCTGCCTTCGCCGGGCATGTCCTCGTTCCTGCCCCAGATGAGACTCGAGGCAATGTGGCCGCGCGGAAAGCGCGCGTTGTGGTGAAGCGAAGCCGTCGTACGCAAGGTATCGAGGTTGGGTTCGAGACCTTCGCGGTTGTTGATCCGGCCGGCTGAAAACTGTCCGGACAGGTTCTTCGTGATACCGGCCGTGACCCGCGACGAAAACGAATCCGGTGCGCCGCCATCGATGTTCCACCGATTTTCATTCGGCTCCCGGCCGTGAAAGGTGGAAGCTTCCAGCTGGACGGGACCCTGGGCAAACCCGATGCCATGGCGAAGACAGCGAAGCGATTCCTCGAGCAGGGCTTCGCCGGCATGAAGGTGCGCTTTCATCGCGGCGACTGGCATGACGATATCGCGGCCCTGGCCGCGGTGCGCGATGCCGTCGGCGACAAGCTGACCCTGATGGTCGATTGCAATCAGGGCTGGCGCATGCCCTGGGATACCGAGATACCGTGGAGCGTGAAGGACGCCATCCCCGTGGCGCGCGCGCTGGAAAAGCTCGGCATCTACTGGATGGAGGAACCGCTGCATCGTGGCGACTATGACGGCATGGCAGCACTCCGCCGGGCCGTCGACATCCGGATTGCCGGCGGCGAGATGACCCGCGAGCTCTACGAGTTTCGCACATTGATCGAACGCGGATGCCTCGACGTGCTGCAGCCCGACGCGGCCCTGGTCGGCGGCATCACCGGTCTGCGCAAGATCGGCCAGATGGCGCTCGACCATAATCTGGTGTTCACGCCCCACACCTGGACCAACGGTATGGGCGTGATGGCGAACGCACATCTCGTCTGCGGTGTGACCGGCGCGCCGTTCCTGGAATTCCCCTACGATCCGCCGGAGTGGAGCCTCGACCGGCGCGACTTCATGATGATGACCCCCCTTGCTGTAAACAGCGAGGGCTGGATCGTCATGCCCGATCTGCCGGGCATGGGTTACGAACTGAACGAGGAAAAACTGGCGGCGACGAAGATTTAGCTGCGCGACCCGGCAATCAACGCCTCGGCGAGCCCAGCGAGACCGGCCTTCAGGATCTTGCCGGTCGGGCTGGCCGGAATCTTCTCGAGAATGAAGATGTGCTGCGGGCGCTTGTAGGCCGCCAGCCGGCGCCCGACGTAGTCGCGCAAGGACGACGGCTCCAGGCCGCAGCCGGGCTTCACCTCCACGAGCGCCACGACCTCCTCATTGCCGCTGACCTTGCGCCCAATGACGGCAGATTGGACCACGTCGTCATGGGAGTTGAGCGCCGTTTCCACTTCCGCCGGGTAGACATTGAAGCCCGAACGGATGATCAGGTCCTTGGCGCGGCCGACGATGAAGAGATGGCCGTCTTCACCACGGCGGCCAAGATCGCCGGTGCGATACCAGCCGTCTTGGTCGAGCACCGCGCGGGTTCCCGCTTCGTCGCGATAGTAGCCGAGCATCACGTTCGGTCCTTTGATCCAGATCTCACCGACCGTGCCGTCCGCAACATCGAGCCCATCAGGCCCGGCAAAGCGCATCGCCACGCCCGGCAGCGGCAAGCCGATGGAGTCATCCGGGCGTGGCCGGTCGACGCGTGTCAGCGCGACATTGGAGGCGCATTCCGTCAAGCCATAGCCATTGTTGAGCGGCAGGCCGAAGCGCTGCTCGATGGAGCGCTTCCAATCGATATCGAGGGGAGATCCGCCTGCGGAAATGTACCGCAGCCGGGGCGCGGTCAGGGATTGTCCCGTTACCTCGAGATATTGGAGCAGTTTCGCGTACATGGCCGGAACACCCTGCACGACGCTGATCCCTGAGCGGAGCGCTTCGGCGAACTGCGCCGGGTCGAAGCGCGGAA
>CAZQLF010000300.1:1939-4527 GCA_964594035.1 uncultured Rhodospirillaceae bacterium
GGTCAAAGGCGGAAACCCGAAAATCCCTGGCGCCTGGGGGGATGGCGCAGAGGAAGATCGAAGACAGGCCGAAGACATGCGACACCGGCACGATATGCATGACGAAGTCATCGGCCGTGATCCTTCGCAACCGCCCGGAGGCGGTGGCGGCGAACATCAGGTTGCGGTGGGACAGCATCACCCCCTTGGGGCTTCCCATCGTTCCGGACGTGTAGATCATGGCGGCAGTCTGTTCGCCGCCCAAAGCCGAGACGGGCTCCGCCTCGCAGGAAAGATGCCCGGCAACACGGATCAGCCCGGCTTCCATCTCGAACACGTCCCGGGCCTGGTGGCGTTCGGCGTGGGCCGCTGCCTCCGCCGATACCGTGTGGGTAAAGACCATGGCCCGCGGCTGCGCATGGGCGCGAATGCGGTCGATCTCAAACGGGGCAAGGCGCGCATTGACCAGCACCGCCCAGGCATCGAGCAGGCTGGCGGCGAACAGGGCGGTGACGGCCGCTGCCGAATTCTCGTTGACGATGATGACGCGGTCGCCGCCGCGAACACCGGCGGCCGAAAGGATTGCCGCCATGGCCCTAACAGCGTCACGCAACTGGCCATAAGTCAGGCGCCGGCCGTCGCTCTCGATGAGTGCGAGCGCATCGGGCCGGTGCCGCGCCCAATGGTCGAGCGGATGATGGATGCGGTCGGGGAGCGTTGCCGGATCGACCGCTTCGTCCCCCATTGGTCGCCCCGCTTCGCCTAGATGCCCGCGCGCAGCCACTCGACGATGCCGGAGAAGTCTGTGCCACCCTTGCCGGTGGCGACGAACTCCTCGTAGAGCGCCATCGCCGTGTGGCCCAAGGGCGTGCCGGCGCCACTGGTTCGGGCGGCGTCTTCGGCCAACTTCAGATCCTTCAGCATCATCGCCGCGGTGAAGCCGGGCTTGTAGCCGTTGTTGGCGGGCGATGTGGGGACCGGTCCGGGCACGGGGCAATAGGACGTCAGCGACCAGCACTGCCCGGAAGCGCGCGAAGACACCTCGAACAGGGTTGCCGCCGGCAAGCCAAGCTTCTCCGCCAGCACGAAGGCTTCGCTGACGCCAATCATGGAAATGCCGAGGATCATGTTGTTGCAGATCTTGGCCGCCTGGCCGTTGCCAGCACCACCGGTGTAGATCGCTGCCTTGCCCATGAGCTTCAGTATCGGTTCGGCCCGCTTGAAGGCGGCGTCATTGCCGCCCACCATGAAGGTCAGCGTCGCCGCTGCAGCTCCCGCTACACCGCCGGAGACCGGTGCATCCAGATACTCGAAATCTTTGGCGGCCGCAGCCGCGTGGATATTGCGCGCGGTTGCCACGTCGATCGTCGAGCAGTCGATCAGAAGAGTTCCCTTTCCGGCCCGGGCGATCAGCCCACCCGGTCCGAGATAGACCGCGCGCGAATGTTCGCCCGCCGGCAGCATCGTGATGATCATCTCGTTTCCCTTGGCGGCGTCGCTCGCGCTCGGTGCAGGCTGTGCACCGGCATTCGCCAACTCTGTGACGGCGCCTGGCACAAGATCGAAGACGGTGAGGCTATGGCCAGCCTTGAGCAGGTTGTGCGCCATGGGCGCGCCCATATGGCCGAGACCGACAAAACCGATTGCTGCCATGCTGGCCTTCCCTAATCGAAATCAAGATCCGGCCCTTCGGCCGGCGCGAAACAGGACCCTACGAGATCATCGCTGACATCGGCGAGGCTTCCCGGGTTCCAACGTGGGTTGCGGTCCTTGTCTATCACCGCCGCGCGTACGCCCTCGAAAAAATCGTGCCCTGCCATGAAATGGCGGGCCAGCCGGTATTCCATCACCATCGCTTGGTCAAAAGTAAGCGATGGTGCCAAGCGCAATTGTTTGAGCGTCACCTTCAGCGCCAGCGGCGCGCGCCGGCGCAGCTTTGCCGCGCAGTCTCTTGCCCAATCGCTGTTCTCCGCATCGAGCGCGGCCAGGATCGTCTCCACCGAGTTTCCGGCAAAGCAGCAGCCGATCGCGTCTTGCCGTGCCGCCAGCGGCGCCTCGCCGGCTTCAACCGGCAGCCCGCCAACCTCGCTGTAGCGCGACAGATGGATACCGGCGGGAAGGTAGTGCGTTGCGATCCCGGCATGGAGCATGTCGGCGGGCCCGAGCACCGCGCCGGTCAACCCCAAATAGACACCGAGCTGGCCAGGGCAGCGAGACAGAAACCAGCTGGCACCGACATCCGGGAAGAAGCCAATGCCGGTCTCCGGCATGGCGAAGCGGGCATTGGGACCGACGATCCGATGGCTGCCGTTGATGGAAACCCCTGCCCCGCCGCCCATGACCAATCCGTCGATCAGGGCAATGTAGGGTTTTTGGCAGTGCCGGATGGCCCGGTTCAGTCGGTACTCATGCCAATAGAAGCTGTGAAGAAAAGCCCGATCGCCGGACTGGCGCGCGGCGTAAAGCGCCCGCACATCGCCGCCGGCAGAAAAGGCCGAGGAGTGAGCGGAGCGGATGCCGAGGGAGGAAATACCGTCATCCGCAAGCGGCTTCGAAAGCCAGCCCGCCAGCAGATCCATCAACGGGATGCTCAGCGCATTGAGCGCCCC
>CAZQLF010000301.1:0-4513 GCA_964594035.1 uncultured Rhodospirillaceae bacterium
GGAAGATGAAGCAAGGCACCCCGTTGATGCCCTGACGCCGGGCCAGACTGTCTTCGGCGCGCACCTCATCGAGGCCCTCGTCGCCGGCGAAATAATCGTCAACATCCTCCAGCCCCACCGCTTCGCCGATTTCGGTCAGCACACGAGCGCTGCCGATGTCGCGGCCCTCGACGAAATAGGCGCGGAACATTGCTTCCAGCAGAGGATCCTGCAGCCCCTCCTTGCTCGCCTTGCGCAGCAAGCGGTGGGACAGGATCGTGTTCGGCGTGCGTTTGATCGCCTCGAAATTGAAGATGATGCCCTCGCTGGCGCCGACCGCGCTTACCGCTTCATAGATCCGCCGAGCCCTCTCGGGGCTGCCAAACTTCGCGTCGATGTAGCGCTCGCGCAGCATGCCTTCGGGCGGCATGGCGGGATTGAGCTGAAAGGCACGCCAGCGTATCGCCATCTTGGGCTGGGGGCGGCTGGCGAGCGCACGGCTGAGCCGGCGTTTGCCGACGTAGCACCAGGGACAGATCGTGTCGGAGAAAATATCGAGATGCATGCGGGAGCCATGGTAATGGAAGCAGGCGAGTTCGGGGGAGTGAAAAGATGCGCCCTACGCCCTTTGACCTGAGCGGCCGCACCGCCATCGTGACGGGCGCCGGGCGCGGACTTGGCCGCGGTATGGCTCGCGCCCTGGCCGAGGCTGGCGCCATGGTCGTATGCGCGGGCCGAACCCAGGCAAGCATCGACGAGACGGCGGCAGGTATCCGCGCGGAAGGCGGCAAGGCAGGGTCATTCCTGTTCGATGCGGTGAAGCGGGAGGATTGCCGGCGCCTGGCCGAGCAAACGGCCGGGCAGCATGGCCAACTCGACATCATGGTTGTCAATCACGGCATCGCGCGTGCCGCGCCCGCCACCGAGATCGGCGAGGGCGACTGGGGGGAGACGATTGCCGTCAACCTGACGGGCGCCTTCCTGTGCGCCCAGGCGGCGGGCCGCCAGATGATTGCGCAAGGCAAAGGCGGTTCGATCATCCTGGTTTCGTCCAACGCCAGCCTTGTGGGCTTCCAGGACTTGACCGCCTATGGCGCCTCCAAAGGTGGTGTCGATCAGTTATGCCGTCAGCTCTGCGTGGAGTGGGGCCGGCACAACATCCGCGTCAATGCGATCAACCCGGGCTGGACGACGAACAATATGGCGGGAGGCGACGACCGCCATGCGGCCGTGGGCCTCAATGACGAGGTCAAGCGAGGCACCCCCATGGGCCGGCGGGGAACGATTGCCGAGATCGCCCACCCCGTCGTGTTCCTTGCTTCGGATGCGGCCGGCTTCATCAGCGGGGTTTGCCTGGCCGTCGATGGGGGATGGTGCGCGCTGTAGCGGCTGCTGGCTTTTCGGCAGGGAAATAACCGTCGTCTGGCAAACAAGCCTTGGTATGCTGCGTCAGCGCCGTCACTCGCGGGGAAATGCCTTCAACCATGCCCTCGAACATCTATCGCCAGAATCTCGATCGCAACCCGGCCAACTTCACACCACTGACGCCGCTTTCCTTTCTGAAGCGCACCGTCGAGATCTACCCGGGCAAGACCGCCGTCATTCACGGCGACAAGCGCTACACCTATGCGGAACTGGGCGGCCGCTGCCGGCGCCTCGCCTCCGCGCTCGCCAGACTCGGTATCGGCGAAGGCGACACGGTCGCGATCATGGCGCCCAATATTCCGCCGATGCTGGAAGCGCATTTCGGCGTGCCGATGACGGGGGCGGTGCTCAACGCCCTTAATACGCGGCTCGACGCGCCGACCATCGCCTTCTGCCTCAAGCATGGCGAGGCGAAGGTCCTGATCACCGACAGCGATTTCGCCGAGGTCGTCGAGCCGGCACTGAAGGCGCTCGGCCGGCCGATCAAGGTCATCGATATCGACGATCCGCTCGCCACCAGCCGAAAGCGGCTGGGCGACATCACCTATGAGGCGTTCCTCGCCAGTGGCGATCCTGCCTATGAGCCGCCGCCGCTCACCGACGAGTGGTCGGCGATCAGCCTGGGCTATACCTCCGGCACGACCGGCAATCCCAAGGGTGTGGTCTGTCATCATCGCGGCGCCCATCTGAATGCGTTGGGAAACATCATGGCGGTGGGCCTCGATCGGCAATCGGTCTATCTCTGGACCCTGCCGATGTTCCATTGCAACGGCTGGACCTTCCCATGGGCGGTGACGGCCGCAGGCGGCACACAGGTCTGCCTGCGCCGGGTCGAGCCGGCGGCAATCTACGCCGCGATCCAGCGAGAGCGCGTGACGCATCTTTGCGGCGCACCCGTGGTTCTCAACATGCTGGCCAATGCTCCCGAGCAGGTGAAGACGAAGTTCGACCACGCCGTTGCGGTTGCAACCGGCGGGGCGGCACCTCCCAGTTCGGTAATCCTGGCAATGGAGCGTAACGGCTTCAGCGTCATTCATGTCTACGGCTTGACCGAGTGCTATGGTCCCGGCCTCGTCTGTGCCTGGCATGACGATTGGGACGAACTTCCGAAGGAACAGCGCGCCCGCATGAACGCCCGCCAGGGCGTGAACTACGTCACCCTCGAAGGACTGATGGTGGCCGATCCACAGACGATGGCGGAGACACCGCGCGATGGCCGGACCATGGGCGAGATCTTCCTCGCTGGGAACACCATTATGATGGGCTATCTGAAGAACTCGCCGGCGAGCGAGGCGGCATTCAAGGGTGGCTGGTTTCACACCGGCGATCTCGCCGTGCGCCATCCCGATGGTTACGTCGAGATCAAGGACCGCTCGAAGGACATCATCATCTCCGGCGGAGAGAACATCTCATCCATCGAGGTGGAAGAGGTGCTCTATCGCCATCCCAAGGTGCTGGAAGCGGCCGTGGTGGCGCGTCCCGACGAGAAGTGGGGTGAGCATCCTTGCGCCTTCGTCACGCCGCGCCCCGACGCCGGTGCGCTGACGGAGGAGGAGATCATCACCTTCTGCCGCGCCAACATGGCGAAGTTCAAGGCGCCGAAGACGGTGGTCTTCGGGCCATTGCCGAAGACCTCCACCGGCAAGATTCAGAAATTTCTGCTGCGCGAACAGGCCAAGGGGCTCGGCAGCGCCTAGATGAGTGCGATCGAGCGCGCCTTCACCAGTCTCATCGACCAGCTCAATCCGTTCAGCCTCGGCAATCTCATCTTCTATTTCACCTGGCTGACGCTCTATACGTTCAGCCTGGTTGCCGTCTGGCGCTCGCATCACAGTTGGGTTCGGCTCATCTGCCTGGTGCTGAACCAGATCCTCTCCATCGGCGTGCTCATGTCCTATTCGCTCACCCTGCTGCTGGCCTATAACTACTGGTTGCCATCGGCGCTGATCTTCCTGGGGGTTGCCAGCATGACGTTTCTTATCTTTCGCAGGCGCCACCGGTGAGCGCTTTCGACCTTGCCGGGAAGGCGGCGATCGTGACCGGCGCGGGTTCGGGCCTCGGCCGGCATTTCGCGCTAACCTTGGCGAGGGCGGGGGCACGTGTCGCGCTCATGGGGCGCAAACTTCAGCCGCTGAGCGATGTGGCGCGCGAGATCGAAGGCTTCGACGGCCGGGCCGTTCCGCTCAAGGCCGATGTCGTGGATGGCGCCAGCGTGCGGCAGGCGGTTGCCGCCGCTGAAACCGAGTTGGGCCCCATCGCCATCCTGGTCAACAACGCGGGCATTTCCGTCCACAAGCCGCTGCTCGATCAGACCGAGGAGGATTGGGACAAGGTCGTCGATACCAACCTGAAGGGCGCCTGGCTGATGGCGCAGGAGGTGGTGCGCCATATGGTGCGCATCGGGCGTGGGGGCAGCATCGTCAACGTCGCCTCGGTATTAGGGCTGAAGGCCACCGGCGCCGTGCCGGGCTACGTCGCTTCCAAGGCGGGGTTGGTGCATCTGACCCGTTCCATGGCGCAGGAACTGGCGCGCCACAAGATCAGGGTCAATGCGCTCTGCCCCGGCTATTTTGCGACCGACGTGACGAAAGATTTTCACGCCAGCCCCGAAGCCGAAAAGCTGATCAAATCGATCCCGCAGCGGCGCACGGGCGATCTTGCCGAGTTGGAGGGGCCGCTGCTGCTGCTGGCTTCCGATGCCGGTTCCTACATGACCGGCAGCATCATCGTGGTGGACGGCGGATACTCGGTGTAAAGGGAGCGCCATGGATTTCACGCCATCACCCGAGATCGCAAAGCTGGCGCAGCGCATCCGCGACTTCGTCTCGGCGGAGATCTTGCCGCTGGAGAGCGATCGGGCGAACTACGATGAACATGAGAACATTGCTCTGCTGGTGCTGGACCGCCTGCGTGCCAGGGCAAAGGCAGCGGGATTATGGGCGCCGCAGGTTCCACGCGACCTTGGCGGACTCGGATTGAACGTCGCGGGGCTTGCCGTTTGCTATGAGGCGATGGGCCGTTCGATTTTCGGACCGGTTGCCTTCAATTGCGCGGCTCCGGACGACGGCAACATGACGGTGCTGGCGAAGCTCGCCACCGCTGAACAAAA
>CAZQLF010000302.1:0-4500 GCA_964594035.1 uncultured Rhodospirillaceae bacterium
GACCGGCCATTCCCGCTCCTCGACCAGGCCCGACGCCCGCAGCGCCTCGCGGGCGCGGCGGCTGGCGTCGCGCTCGGCGGCGAGGTTGAGGAGCTGGAGCACAAGGTTCAGCGACAGCAGGCCAACGGCCAGGAAGACGAAGCGGAGCATCCCCAAAAGCCGCCCCGAGGCGAGAACCCACCAGGAGAATTTTGAGACCAGGCTCGCCGCCGGGGTGAGGGGGGCGTGGGCTTTTTGAAGGAGGGGGGCAAGGCGGGGAGGATCGCCTTCAAACTGGTGGGGGAGGCGTTCGTATTGATCGGACGGACAGCGGGCCACATCGGCTGTTCGCTCTATCTGAGGGAGATCGAAGGGCGCGAGGATGGCGCACCGCCGCCGGTCGATCTGGCGGCCGAGCGGGCCAATGGCGATTTCGTGCGGGCGCGGATCGCAGCCGGCGAGATCAGCGCTTGTCACGATCTCTCCGATGGCGGCTTGCTGATCGCGCTCGCCGAGATGGCGCTGGCTGGCACGATTGGTGCGTCAATCACCCTGCCCAAAGAAATCCCCGCTCACGCCTTCTGCTTCGGCGAGGATCAGGGCCGCTACCTGGTCACTTTGGCGAAACCCAAGGCGAACAGCCTGATGGCCGCGGCCAATGCTGCCGGCGTGCCCGCGCTGATGCTCGGTGAAACCGGGGGAAACGCGTTGACACTGGCTGGCGGGCATACGATATCCCTCAGCAAGCTCAAGGCGGCCCATGAGGGTTTCCTGCCACGGCTGATGAACGGTTAGGGCTTCGAGGACCGCAAGAATGGCGATGGATGCGGGCGAGATCGAGCGGCTGATCAAGCAGGGCATCCCTGATGCCCAGGTCGCCATCGAGGATTTGCGCGGCGATGGCGACCATTACGCCGCGACAGTTATTTCGGCCAGCTTCATCGGCAAGACCCGGGTGCAGCAGCACCAGATGGTCTACCAGGCTCTCAAGGGCCGGATGGGCGAACAACTACATGCGCTGGCGCTGCAGACCTCCGCACCGCCGGCCTAGAGATTTCTCGAAAGGAACAGGACGATGACCAACAATCCCGTGATCCAGCGCATCCAGCAGGACATCACCGACAACGACGTGGTGCTCTACATGAAGGGCACGCCGGTCTTTCCGCAGTGCGGATTCTCCGCGGCGGTGGTGCAGGTGTTGAGCGAGCTCGGAGTCAAGTTCAAGGGCATCGACGTTCTGACCGATCCCAGCCTGCGCCAGGGCATCAAGGAATTCAGCAGCTGGCCGACGATCCCTCAGCTCTATGTCAAGGGTGAGTTCATCGGCGGTTGCGATATCGTGCGGGAGATGTATGGCTCCGGCGAGCTGCGCGAGCTGTTCCAGACCCGCGGGGTGAACACGAAGGCAGCCTGATCGAGGGCTCACGCCGGCGGCGTGCCATAAGGTCAGGACGTTATCCCCAGGCAAAAGCCGCCATGCTGAGGCTGCCATGGGCAAAGCTGCGATGGAGCACCCTGCCCTTGCCGCCGCCCGCCCCCATGGCCACGAATAGCGGCAGGAAGTGCTCGTCGCGCGGGTGGGCCATCCGGCCCTCGGGGCGAAGCCGGCGATAATCGACGAGGGCGTCTTCATCGCCTGCCTCAATGCGTTCGGCGAGCCAACGATCGAAGGCAATGGCCCAGTCGGCCGGCGTCCGGTTGTCGATCTGGAATTGGCGGAGGTTGTGCACGGCCCCGCCGCTGGCGAGGATCAGCACGCCTTCCCCACGCAGCGGTGCCAGCTTGCGCCCCAAATCAGCATGCCAGGCTGGACCTTTCGCCACCTGGATCGAAAGCTGCGCCACCGGAATATCGGCATTGGGATAGGCCAACAGCAGCGGGTTCCAGGCGCCGTGGTCCAACCCCTGCCCCTCATCGATTTCCGCCCGTTCGACCAACTCGGCCACGCGCCTGGCAAGCGCTGGCGACCCGGGCGCGGGATAGCGCAGGCGATAAAGCGCGTCGGGAAAGCCATAGAAGTCGTGAATGGTTTCCGGCCCCGAAGCGCCCGACACAGCGGGTGCTTCCGTTTCCCAATGGGCCGATGCGCAGAGGATCGCCTTGGGCCGCGGCAGGGTTTCTCCAAGTCCGGCAATGAACTCGCGCGCCGGTGTATCCCCGAACACCAGCGTCGGCCCGCCGTGGGAAATAAAGACCGTAGGCAGCATGCAGGTTCTCCTTTGTCCGCTAGATGCGGTGGCAGCAAGCGCCTGTAAAGTAGACACTTCCGGGTAACTGCAGACGGATCGAAGGATCGGACGCATCGATTGCCTGGAGGGGTGTCCCATCGTCACTGTCGCGGCATCCTCGCAGCTGGGCAGGCGCGGGAATTAGCGCTGCCCACCGACAGCGCCAACACACACCCTTCGTTACAACCGCCAACTGCGCAACCGTCCAAAGCAAAACGGCCGCAGCAGTGCTGCGGCCGTTTTTCCAAGAAAACAAACGCCGTTTAGCGTGAGTAGAACTCCACCACCATGGAGGGGTTCATCTGCACCGGATAGGGAACGTCGGCGAGCGCCGGAGCGCGCGTGAACACGGCGCGCATCTTCTTGTGATCGGCGTCGATATAGCCCGGCACGTCGCGCTCGGCGGACGCCACCGCCTCCAGCACGATGGCGAGCTCGCGCGACTTCTCGCGCACCTCGACCACGTCATTGTCCTTGAGCTGGTATGAGGCGATGTTGACCCGCTTGCCGTTGACACGGACATGGCCGTGATTGACGAACTGGCGGGCGGCGAAAACGGTCGGCACGAACTTGGCGCGGTAGACGACCGTATCGAGGCGACGCTCCAGGAGACCGACGAGATTCTCGCCGGTGTCGCCGCGCCGCCGGGCCGCCTCTTCATAAATCTTGCGGAACTGGCGTTCGCCGATATTGCCGTAGTAGCCCTTCAGCCGCTGCTTGGCCATCAGCTGCGTGCCGTACTCGGTCGGCTTGCGGCGGCGCTGGCCATGCTGGCCGGGGCCGTATTCGCGATCGTTGAAGGGGCTCTTGGGGCGGCCCCACAGATTCACCTGGAGGCGGCGGTCGATCTTGTATTTGGACTCAGCGCGTTTGGTCACGTTGTCAAACTCCGTGTTGACGGTTGTGGTTGATGTCCCGAGTGTCCGGCCCGGTAGAATCCGGCGGCGGGGCTTATTGAAAGGCGGCCCTCAGCTCGGAAGTGGCGCGCATCATAGTCAGCGGCGACTGACTGTCAAGCAAGGCAAAGCGCCGCAATTTCAGACATTTAACGCTTATTTCGCTGGCCGTTTCCTGGGCTTTTCGCACGCTCTCGCAAGATCGCCGACGATGCCGTGCAGGGTGTTGACCTCCTGCTGGGTCAGGCCGGCGCGCTGAAACAGGTTACGGATGTTGCGCACCATGCTCGGCCGCTTCTCCTCGTTGCGCAGAAAACCGCTCGCAATCAGCCGCTTCTCAAGCTGGGCAAAGAAGTTCGTCAGCTCCGCCTTCGTCGCGGCTTGCGTCTCGTTGACGATCAGCTGGCTTCCCGGCGACTTGACGGCCGCCTGGAACCATTCGTAGCCGACCAACAGCACGGCCTGGGCCAGGTTCAGCGAGGCAAAGCTGGGATTGAGCGGCACGGCAATCACTGCATCGGCGAGCGCGATGTCGTCATTCTCCAGCCCCGAACGCTCTCGTCCGAACAGGATGCCGACCTTTAGTCCAGCAGCGAATGCCTTGCGCATCTCGCTCGCCGCGCGGCGTGGTGTGGTCACGCGCTTGATCATGCCGCGCTGGCGGGCGGTGGTCGCATAGACGCGATTGAGATCGGCGATGGCGTCCGCGGTGCTGTCATAAAGCCGGGCACTATCGATTACCTTGTCAGCGCCCGAGGCAGCGGAACGCGCCTTGTCGCTGGGCCAGCCGTCGCGCGGGCGCACCAGGCGAAGGTCGGTCAGGCCGCAATTCAGCATGGCGCGCGCCGCCGTGCCGATATTCTCGCCGAGCTGGGGATCGACCAGGATGACGGCGGGGCCGCCGAAAAGCGCCGGCTGCTTGCGGTCAGTACCCGCCATCAGCGCGCATGGGCGGAAGCGTCGGCGCCGGCGCGAAACAGCTTCCAGGTGATGGCGTCGTGCAGTGCGTTGAAGGAGGCGTCGATGACGTTGGTGGAAACGCCCACCGTCGTCCAGCGCTCACCGGATTTGTCGGCACTTTCGATCATGACGCGGGTCACCGCCTCGGTGCCGGCATTGGGCGTCAGGATGCGCACCTTGAAATCCACCAGCCGCATATCCTCGAGCTGCGGATAGACCGGCAACAGCGCCTTGCGCAATGCGGTATCCAGTGCGTTCACCGGGCCATTGCCGGTGGCGACCGTCATCAGCCGGTCCTCACCCACTTCGAGAGTGATCGTGGCTTCGGATTCCGTCACCAGCTCGTTGCGCGCATTCCAGCGCCGGTCGTCCATGACGCGAAATCGCGCCAGGCGGAAATATTCTCCGAGCATACTCCCCGTTCAGCACAATTGCAG
>CAZQLF010000303.1:0-4495 GCA_964594035.1 uncultured Rhodospirillaceae bacterium
ATCCAGCACGTGACATTCGGTGTTCGCGATCGGGATACCGATAGGGATTGCAGCGCCCGACGAAGGGTTACGGCAGTCCCAAAACGTCGACTGTACTGTGGTCTCTGTCGGCCCGTAAGTATTGAAGAGGTTTGCCGCAAGCCGCCGCGTGGCCAAGTCCCTGAGCTGAACAGGCAGCGTTTCTCCGCCGAGGGTGATTGTGTGCAATCGCTTCAACGCCGGAAGCCGCTCCGCTGCGAGCAAAGAACTCGAGAGCGCCGGGACAATGTCCATGTACGTGATCTGATGGCGTTCAAGGAAGCTTGCCAGGTACTCCACGTCGTATTGCCGCCCTTGCGGGACTATCGCCACTGAGCAGCCCAATGAGAGCGGGATCAGCGTTTCGAGCAGTGACGCATCAAATCCAGCGGAGCCCTTGAAGATGACGCGATCGGCCGGCCCCAGGCCGAATTGTTCGCCCATCCACAAAGCCTGGTTGGCCAGATTGCGATGGGATATCGTGACACCTTTGGGACGCCCCGTCGAACCGGACGTATAAATAATGTAGGCGAGTTGGTCGGGTGATATTTCGATGTTGATGGCTTCGGAATCCTCGTGTGCGGCGTCATGCGGCGGAATCGTAATAGCGGCAATGTCTGAGAAATGCGCCAGCGATATGAGCACCGAAACCGCGGCATCATGCAGCATGTAGTTGACACGATCGCTCGGGTAGTCCGGATCTATCGGGAGATATGCGGCCCCCGCTTTCATGATTCCGGCGAATGCGACTACTTGCCATGCTGAACGAGGCAGGTGAACCGCGACGATCTGCTCGCGCTGTATACCCAGCTTCAAAAGGTATCGCGCGAGACGATTCGATTCTTGCTCGAACCGCCGATATGTCCACTCCGTTGTCCACCCCTGGTCGTCCTCGATGAGCGCGGTGGCATTTGGCTGTTCGAAGGCTTGTGCCGATATCGTTTGTGTAATGATTCGTGTTTCGTACGACGTGCTACCTGTCGTATTTCCGTTGAGGACAGGGTCAAGTGTCTCCCTCTCGAGAGGAAGTTGATCCAGAGGTTGCTCCGGGCTCGCAGCGATAGCTTGCAGCAGGGATTCCCAGTGAGAGGCCATCCGGGAAATCGTGCTTTCATCAAAAAGATCGGTCCGATACTCCAGGATTGCCGACAGGCCTTCCTGATCGGGATCTTCCTCCACCAGCAACGTAAGGTCGAATTTCGCCAGGCGAGTATCGAGCGGACTGATTTTGAATTGAAGGTCGCGGATGTTAACCCGGGCCGCAGGCGCATTCTGAAGTTCGAACATGACCTGGACCAGAGGGGCATGGGCGAGGGTGCGTTGCGGGGCCAGTTCTTCCACCAGCCGTTCGAAGGGCACTTCCTGGTGGCCGTAGGCCTCCAGCGTCGTGTGCTTGACCTGTTCCAGCACTTCGGCAAAGCTGGGTTGTCCCGATAGATCGGTGCGCAGCGCCAGGGTGTTGATGAAAAATCCAACCACCCCTTCCAACTCCACCTGGTTGCGGCCCGCAATCGGACTGCCCACCACAATGTCGCGCTGCCCGCTGTAGCGGCTCAACAAAACCTGGAAACTGGCCAGCAACAGCATGAACAGCGTCGCATTCCGCTCTTGGGCCAACTGCCGCAACCGTCGCGTCAAATCGCCATCCAATTCCAGTCGCCAGATCGCCCCCTCCAGGCCTTGCACCGCCGGCCGTAGCCGGTCGGCCGGCAGTTCCAACAATGCCGGGACTCCGCGCAACTGGTCGCGCCAGTAATTCAGCTCTTTTGCTAACCGATCCCCGCTCAGCCGTTGGCGCTGCCACTCCGCATAATCCCCATATTGAATCGGCAGCGCCGGCCAGTTCAGCGTTTCTTCGCGGCCGGCCGGGTAGGCTTGGCCCAACTCCCGCAGCAGAATCGCCATCGACCAGGCGTCCACCACGATGTGATGCAGCACCACCAGCAGCACATGGTCTTCCTCGCCCAACCGGATCAGAATCCACCGCACCAGCGGCCCGTGCTCCAGATCGAAGCCGCACTCGCTGTGCTGGCGGATCCACTGGCGCGTCTGCTCCTCGCGTTCGGCTTCGGGCCACGCCGTGGCATCGATCTGGACCAACCGGCTGGCTTCGGACGGGCTCGACGGCTTCTGCCGCGGGTCAACGTCGCTAGCGTCGCCGCCGCCAGCGCTGGCCACGAATACCGTGTGCAGCATCTCGTGCCGGCCCACCACCCACTCGATGGCCCGTTGCAGCCGATCCGCTTCCAGCGGCCCGCGGACGCGGATCGGCACGGGAATGTTGTAGGCGGCATTGCCCGGCTGCAGCTGATCCAGAAACCAGAGCCGTTGCTGGGCAAAGGACAGTCGCACGCCCTGGCTCCGATCCACCGCCCGCAGCGGCACGGCCTGCTCACTCGAGCCCGACTGACACCGCCGATCGATGTCGGCGGCCAGTTGGCCGAGCACCGGCATCTCGAAAATCTGTCGCAACGGCAGTTCGATGCCCATCATCGACCGCACTCGCGAGACGAGTTGCGTGGCCAGAAGCGAATGGCCACCGGCGGCAAAAAAGTGATCCGTGCGCGACACGCGCGGGATTCCCAACAGGTGTTCCCAGATGCGGGCCAGCATCTGTTCGGTCTCGCCCTGGGGCGCTTCGTAGCGGCTCGCCTCCACGACCGGTCGCGGCAGGGCCTTGCGGTCTACTTTGCCGTGCGCCGTCAGCGGCAATGCCTCCAGTTCCACGATCACACTCGGCACCATGTAGTCGGGAAGCTGCCGGCCCAGTTGGTTCCGGATCGCCTCCGGGCTTCGCGACTCGGCCGCAGCCTCATACGCCGGCGCCCAGACGATATAAGCCACCAGGGCCCCGCCGCCCACGTCGCTGCGCAACACGACGGCCGCTTCCTGGATTCCCTCCTGTTCCCGCAGCGCCGCCTCGATCTCGCCCAACTCGATCCGGTAGCCCCGCAGCTTCACCTGCTCATCGCTGCGGCCCACAAACTCCAACTCACCGCCCGGCCGCCGCCGCACCAGGTCTCCGGTCCGGTACAACCGGCCGCCAGGATTTCCGAACGGGTCGGGTACAAACCGTTCCCCCGTCAATGCCGGCCGCCCCAGATAGCCGCGCCCCACTCCCGCTCCTCCGATGTACAACTCCCCGGTCACCCCCACCGGCACCGGTCTCATCCCTCCATCCAGCACGTGACATTCGGTGTTCGCGATTGCTATACCAATTGGCGGCGTGCCGGCACCTGCGGCGTCCACTCGTGTCGCCGTGGCCACGACGGTCGTCTCGGTCGGACCGTAGTTGTTCCACAATTCAAAGCCCAGTCCGGCACGCGGCCGGCGCGTCAAGCGGTCACCGCCGGTCAGCAATGTCCGCAGGGCGCACTCGCGCCAGGGCAGGTCCAGCAGACGCTCGGCCACGGGTGTGGGACTGAAGGCGATCGTCACCTGACTCGACACCAGCCACGACTGCAACCGCTCCGGATCTCGCCGCGTTTCCTCGTCCGGTATCGCGATCGATGCGCCCACCGACAGCGCGGGCCAGATCTCCCAGACCGCCGCGTCGAAGGATAAGCCGGCGACGTAACAGGTTCGATCGACCGATGAGAGACCAAACTGCTCCACGTGCCATGCGATCAGATTGGCCAGAGCCCGATGCGGAATCATCACGCCCTTGGGCTTGCCGGTCGAACCCGACGTGTAAATCACATAGGCGATCTGTTCCGGGGATGGGATCACTGCCAGAGGCTCGCCGCTTTCATGCGCCGCATCCTGCAGCGCCAGCCAATCCTCGACATCGGCAATAACCAAACGTGCGCCCGCATCGGCGAGGATGAAGGACCGCCACTCGGCCGGAGCTTCCGGATCCAGCGGCAGGTACGCCGCGCCCGCTTTCCACGTGGCCAGCATGGCCACGATCTGGCGTGCCGAGCGGGGCAAACAAATCGCCACGACGTCCTCCCTGCCGATGCCCCGTCGTTGCAAACCACGAGCCAGGCGATTGGATTCTTCCTCCAGCCGCTGGTACGTCCAGTCTCCGTCGCTATCCATCAGAGCAATGGCATCGGGTCGAGTCGTCGCGGCCTGGGCCACCATCGCCGGCGCCAATTCCTCGAGGTCCAACGCGCGATCGATGATATTGGAGCGGACATCGAAGTCGGCCCGTTCGGATTCATCCAGCAGTTCAATCTCGTCGATGGGCACTGCGGGATTCGCCACAACCGCACCCAGCAGATGTCGCCAACACCGTGCCATCGCGGCGATGGTCGTCTCCTCGAAAAGATCGGTCCGGTATTGAAATCCCCCGGCGAGGCTTTCTTCACGTTCTTCCAGCCCCAGCACCAGATCGAATTTGGCCGCATGACTCTCCGCGTCGATGGTCTGGAATCGCAGGCCGCCCACTTCCATGGGTACATCTGCCGCCTGCAGTGTGAACATGACCTGGACCAGAGGGGCATGGGCGAGGGTGCGTTGCGGGGCCAGTTCT
>CAZQLF010000304.1:0-4471 GCA_964594035.1 uncultured Rhodospirillaceae bacterium
TGGCGTCATGGCGGCGGGATACGCCGTCTATTCCACTCGCACGCCGGCGACCGGCGCGGAGAAAGCAGCGGTACCGGCCGCGGCACCGGTGACGATCGCCTCTGTTGTCAGCGCCCCGTTCCAGATTCGTGCGCGCACCATCGGCACCGTCAGCATCGATGCGACGGTGCAGATCAAGTCGCAGGTCGATGGACGCGTGCTGGAAGCACCTTTTAGCGAAGGCCAGATGGTGCATAAGGGCGATCTGCTGTTCCGCCTCGATCCGGCGCTGTTCGAGGCGCAGGTGAAACAGGCCGAAGCAGCACTGGTGAAGGACGAGGCCAATCTCGCCAACGCGCAAGCGGACTTGCAGCGCTTCACCGACCTGGCGCGCAAGGGCTACGCCACCGCCCAGCAGCAGGAAACCGCGATGGCGCAGACCAAGGTTCTGACGGCGGCCATCGTCGCCGACCATGCCGCCATCGATATCGCCAAACTGCAGCTGAGCTATACGACCATCAGCTCGCCAATGGATGGCAAGACCGGCAAGATCCTCGTGCGTCCGGGCAACCTGGTGAAGGCGAACGATACGGGTGCCCTGGTGGTCATCAACCAGCTGCAACCGATCGCGGTCGATTTTTCGCTGCCGCAGCAGGATCTGCCCTCGCTGCAGAAGCGCATGGCCAAGCACAAGCTCGCGGTCTCGATCACGATCCCCGGCGATACCGGACCGGCTATGGTGGGCAATGTCGATTTCATCAACAACGCAGTCGATACCACGACGGGCACGATCACGCTCAAGGCCGAGTTCGACAACACCGACCTGAAACTGGTACCGGGCCAGCTCGTCAATGTCAGCGTTCTTCTGCAGACCATCGACGAAGCCCTGCAAATGCCCAAGGAAGCGGTCAATCAGGGGCAGGATGGCCAATATGTCTATCGCCTGATGCCCGATGGGACCGTGACGGCGGTTCCCATCAAGGTTGCCTATGAAGATGGCGGTCGCGTCGTCGTCTCCGAAGGCGTGAAGGCCGGCGACAAGGTCGTCACCGACGGCCAGCTTCGCCTGGCGCCCGGCGTGCTCGTCGACGTCAAGAACGCCGCGGGCTCTTCCTAGAATGAATCCCTCGCTGATTTTCATTCAGCGCCCGGTGATGACCAGCCTGGTCATGATTGCGGTGCTGATCTTCGGCACGCTGGGTTATTTCAGCCTGCCGGTCAGCGAATTGCCCAATGTCGATTTCCCGACGATCACGGTCTCGGCCAAGCTGCCGGGCGGCGATCCGAAGACGATGGCCTCTGCCGTTGCCACGGTCCTGGAGAACCAGTTCTCCACGATCGCCGGCATCGATTCGATGACGTCGACGAGCAGCCAGAGCACGACCTCGATCACGCTGCAGTTCGATCTCGATCGTAACATCGACGCGGCGGCCCAGGACGTGCAGTCGGCCATTGCCGGTTCGCTGCGCAAGCTGCCGCCGGATCTTCCCGATCCGCCGGTACTGCGCAAGGTGAACCCGGCGGATTCGCCCATCATCTTCCTGGCGCTGAGCTCGGCGACCATGCCGCTGTCGGCCGTCGACAACTACGCCGAGACGGTGCTGGCCCAGCGCCTCTCAAGCCTGCCCGGCGTGGCGCAGGTGAATGTCTATGGCGCACAGAAATATGCGGTGCGCATCCAACTCAATCCCGATGCGCTGGCCGCGCGCAATATCGGTATCGACGAGGTGCAGGCGGCAGCACAGGCCGGCAACGTCAATCTTCCAACCGGAACGCTGGAAGGGTTGAAGGGCTCGGCTTCGATCCAGGCCAATGGCCAGCTGCTCAACGCCGACACCTTCAAGAACCAGATCATCGCTTATCGCAACGGCAATCCGGTCCGCTTCCAGGACATCGGCATCGTCAAGGACGATGTGGAAAACAACAAGGTCGCGACCTGGTACAACGGCGATCGCGCTGTCGTGCTGGCGATTCAGCGTCAGCCCGGCTCCAACACCATCCAGGTCGTCGATGCGATCCAGGCCGTGCTGCCGGCTTTCAAGGCCCAGCTGCCGCCGGCGATCCATCTGACCGTCATCTACGATCGCAGCCAGTCGATCCGCACCGCCGTGCACGACGTGCAGTTCAGCCTGCTGCTCGCCTCCGGCCTGGTGGTGATGGTGATCTTCCTGTTTCTGCGCAACCTCTCGGCCACCATCATCCCCTCGCTGGCCCTGCCGCTGTCGGTCGCCGGAACTTTCGCCGGCATGAGCCTGCTGGGCTACAGCCTCGACAACCTCTCGCTGATGGCGCTCACGCTCTCGGTCGGCTTCGTGGTGGACGATGCCATCGTGATGCTGGAGAACATCGTCCGCCATATGGAGGCGGGAGACCCGCCGATGCAGGCGGCAATCAAGGGGGCGAAGGAAATCGGGTTTACCATCCTGTCGATGACCCTGTCGCTCGTAGCGGTGTTCATCCCTGTACTCTTCATGGGCGGCATCGTCGGGCGCCTGTTGCATGAGTTCGCCGTCACCATCGCCTGCGCCATCATCGTCTCGGGCGTCGTTTCGCTGACCCTGACGCCGATGCTGTGCAGCCGCTTCGTCCATGCCCAGCATGGGTTGAAGCATGGCTTCATCTACCGGGCGCTCGAATGGGCGTTCGATCAGGTGCAGGCCGGCTACGGCAGCACGCTGGCCTGGGCGCTCAATCACCAATTCCTCATTTTCCTAGTCTTCCTCGGCAGCCTCGCGGGCACGGTCTATTTCTTCAACGACATCCCCAAGGATTTCCTGCCGAGCGAAGATACCGGCCAGATCAGCTCCGCAACCGAAGGGGCGAACGGCATTTCGTTTGCCGAAATGGTGCGCCATCAGCAAATGGCGGCCCAGCTGATCCGCCAAGATCCCAATGTCGCTATTGTCATGTCATCGGTGGGTGCCGGTGGGCCACGCGCGACCAGCAACTCCGGCACGATCTTCATCACGCTCAAGCCGCGCGACCAGCGCATGCTTTCTTCCGACCAGGTGATCCAGGAACTGCGCCCGAAGCTGGCGCAGATACCGGGCATCAACGTCTATCTGCAGAATCCGCCTTCGCTACGTATCGGCGGCGTCTTCAGCAAGTCGCAATACCAGTACACGCTGCAGAGTCTCGATCTCGAGGCACTCTACGGCACAGCTGGCAAGCTGGTGGCAGCGCTCTCCAAGACCCCGGGCTTCCTCGACGTCACCAGCGACATGGATCTTTCCAGCCCCACGGTGAAAGTCGAGATCGACCGCGACCGTGCGGCCTCGCTCGGGATTTCAGCCCAGCAGATCGAGCAGGCGTTGGCCTCGTCATTCGGCTCGCAGCAGATCTCCACCATCTACACGCCCTCGGCGCAGTACGAGGTGATCCTGGAACTGCAGGAGAACTTCCAGCGCGACGCCAGCGCACTCTCGCGGCTCTATCTGCGCTCGGGCACCGGCACTCTCGTTCCGCTCGACGCAGTGGTGAAGATCAGCCACGGCTCGAGCCCGCTGACCGTCAACCACCAGCAGGAATTGCCGGCGGTCACCATCTCGTTCAACCTGCCGCCGGGCCGGGCCCTGAGCCAGGCCGCGGCCGATATCGCGCGGGTCGAGCGCCAGGTTGGCCTGCCGGACAGCGTGGAGACGAGCTATCAGGGCACGGCGCAAGCGTTCCAGAAATCGACCCAGGGCCTCGGCCTGCTGCTGGCGATGGCGATCGTCGTCGTCTACATCGTGCTGGGCATTCTCTATGAAAGCTTCTTCCACCCGCTGACGATCCTGTCCGGCCTGCCTTCGGCGGGCATGGGCGCCCTGATCGCACTCGAGGTCGCGGGCCTGCCGCTGACCCTCTATGCCTTCGTCGGCATCATCATGCTGGTGGGCATCGTCAAGAAGAACGCGATCATGATGATCGATTTCGCGCTGGAACGTCAGCGCGGCGAAGGGATGGCACCGCGGGAAGCGATCTATCAGGCCTCCCTGATCCGTTTCCGCCCGATCATGATGACTACCATGGCCGCCTTCATGGGCGTGCTGCCGATCGCCCTCGGGCTTGGCGGCGGATCGGAAGCGCGCCGGCCTTTGGGTATTGCCGTGGTCGGTGGCTTGGTGCTGTCCCAACTGCTGACCCTCTACATCACGCCGGTGCTCTATCTCTATCTCGACCGCATTGCGCATCGCGCCGGCCGCGGCCAGCGCAAGCAGCCGGCCGCCGAACCGCACCCGGCGGAATAAGCCGTCTAACAAGCACTGGCCGAGCCGGCATTGGCGCATTAGGCTCCAGCCGTCACTTTCAGGCGGGAGCGCTTTGCCATGACGTTGCAAGGAAAGATCACCACCGGCGAACCCTTCTCGTTGCGCCGGCGCAATCTCGAGGGTGGCACCAAGCCGATGAAGGGCTGGGGCTTCCGTAACGAGACGGATCCGCTGACCGACGTGCTGCTGGGTTCGCCCGCCTTCCTGCGCCATCTCGCCACCAGCTCGCTCTCGCGCAAGCA
>CAZQLF010000305.1:0-4451 GCA_964594035.1 uncultured Rhodospirillaceae bacterium
AGCCGCGTGCCCGCATCGGTCAGACTCGTGCCGCGCACGGAGCGCTCGAGCAATTGCACCTTCAACTCGCGCTCAAGTTCCCGGATGCGGCGACTCAAGGTCGGAAGGGGAATACCCATGCGCTGGGCCGCCGCCGACAGGCTGCCGGCTTGCACCACGCCAACGAACATCTGCGCCGCGTTCAGGTCCATGCATTCCTCTCAAATATGGAATGAATCTTACAAATTATATTCATTCCACATCATAAATGAACACCCTACAGTGATGTACAGGCTGGCGACGCCAGCTGATCCATCACCAACAGGGAGCATTCATCATGACCATCGAATCCGTCATCCGCACTTACGAAACGGCACTCAACGCCAACGACATCGAGACGATCCTTGGCCTGTACGGTCAGGCGCCGGTGTTCATGCCGCAGCACGCACCGGCCCTGCTTGGGCGAGATGCGGTGCGCGCCGGCTACGCGCAGGTGTTCGCCACCATCAAGCTGGCTGTGCGCTTCGAGATCCATGAGATCGAGGAGGCCGGCGACTGGGCCTGGGTCCGCACCAGCTCCGCCGGCAGGACCCGCATCCTCGCCGCCGGCGTCGAGGTGGAAGAAGGCAACAACGAGCTGTTCGTATTCCGGCGCGAGGGCGGCGAATGGAAGATACACCGCTACCTGTTCGCCACCAATCGCCCGCGTGCGTAAGGAGCCGCCAACATGAAAGCCTATGTCATCGAACAGGCCGGCGGGCCGGAAGTGCTGCAATTGCGCGATATTCCGGAGACCGCGCCAACGGCCGGGGAGGTCCAGCTCCGCGTTCGCGCGTTCGGCCTGAACCGCGCGGAGATCTATCTGCGCCGTGGAGACATGGGCGCCATTACCGGGCCGCGTGTGCCGGGCATCGAGGCGGTCGGCGAAGTCATCCACGATCCGGCGGGCGTCTTGCGCGCCGGGCAGCGCGTGGCCACCGCCATGGGCGGCATGCAGTTCAGCCGCAACGGCAGCTATGCCGAAACCGTGACCGTGCTGCGCGGCAATGTGGTGGCGCTGGATAACACCTCGCTCTCCTGGGAAGAACTCGCCGCGCTGCCCCAAGCCTATCTGACGGCATGGGGCGCGCTGGAAAACAGCCTGGCTGTGCTGGCGGGCGACACCTTGCTGGTCCGGGGCGCCACCTCGTCCGTGGGTCTGGCGGCGGTCACGTATGCCAAGGCGCTCGGCCTGCGAGTCATCGCCACGACCCGCTCGCCGGCCAACGCCGCGCGACTACGCGAAGTGGGTGCCGACGAGATCATCCTCGACCGTGGCGAGATCGCCGCCGAAGTTCGACGTCTTATCCCCGAAGGCGTCGACGCGGCACTGGAGGTGGTTGGCGCGGCCACGCTGCGCGACACCATCAAGGCGCTGAAGCCGTTTGGCGCGGTCAATGACATCGGCCTGCTCGGCGGTCCGCCCGTGCTCGACAAGCTCCATTTGATGCAGGACCTGCCAGGCGCCACGCGGCTGAGCTTCTTTTCCAGCGGACTGCTTGGGACCCCCGCGTTGCCGTTGCAAGAATCGCCGCTGCCGTGGATCGCGCAAGAAGTTGCGGCCCGCCTCATGCCCTCGATCCGCGTGGCGACTTTCGACTTCGACGATATCCGCCGCGCACACGCCCTGATGGAAAGCGACCGCGCGCTCGGCAAGCTGGTCGTCAGGCTCTGATCAAGATCGCACCGGAGAACACATCATGCATCCCCTGTTCCGCAAATCGCTTGCCGCCCTGGCATTGGGCGCGCTGCTTCCCTTGGCCGCGCAGGCCGCCAAACCCGCCACGGCCGACGCAACCAGGACGGCCATCGTGCAGCAACTTCAGCACTACGAACAAGCGCTCAACAGCGCGAATGTCGAGCAAGTCATGGCGCTTTATGCCGACGACGCGGTCTTCATGCCTCAGCACAGTCCGCCGGCCGTTGGCCGCGAGGCGGTGCGGGCGGCGTATCGCCGCGTGTTCGAAGCCATCCGCCTCGACATCCGCTTCGAGATCGACGAGGTTGTCGCGCTGTCGCAGGACTGGGCGTATGCCCGCACCCGCTCAAGTGGCACGGTCAAGGTGCTGGCGAGCGACCAGCCGCCGGGCCCGGAAGCGAACCAGGAACTGTTTCTGCTCCACCGCGAAGCCAGCGGCCAGTGGCGCTTTGCGCGCTACATTTTTTCGACTACCAACCCGCCCGCAAAACGTTGAACACCAGGAATCGCCATGAACGCCCCAGCCAACACCCTCACCTCCGCCTTTGCGCCATACGGCATGGCCGCCGCTCGCGTGCTCCTGGCCCTGATTTTTGTGCTGTCCGGCCTCTCGAAGATTGGAGCGCCTGACGCCACCCGTGCCTATATGGAAGCCATGCATGTGCCCGGCGCACTGCTATGGCCAACCATCCTGTTTGAAGTGATAGGTGGCCTGCTGGTCTTCGCCGGCTACCGCACGCGCCTGGTCGCGGCACTGTTCGTCGGCTTCTGCCTGGTTTCGGCAGCGGTCTTCCATCATCAATTCGGCGACGAGATCCAGATGATCATGTTCCTCAAGAACGTGTCGATGGCCGGCGGGTTCCTCTTGCTGGCCAGCGTCGGGGCGGGAGTCCTGAGTCTCGATGCGCGGGCACGGCGGCCGCGCGCCAACTGACCCCGATCGCCATTGCCTGACGGAGCACGCCACTCGAACGCCCGCCGGCATTCGGCCTGCCTGCGGGCGAGCGGAAACGCCCGGCGCACCGAACGGCGGCGCTCCCCCTCGATATGGCGCGGGGCCGGTCGTGGGTCACTTGACTGCGTCCTGCCCGGTCCCCAGATGCAGCCCGACGATCGCGACAACAATAATCGTCACATAGGCGATGCGCTGCGCACCGAGCGGCTCGCCAAAGACGATGCCTCCCACAAGGACGGAGCCAACTGCCCCGATGCCTGTCCAGACCGCGTAGGCCATCCCGAGGGGTAACACTGACAAAGCCTTGCTGAGGGCAAGCACGAATGCGGCAAGCAGCGCAATGGATGCCGCGCCCCATCCCAAATGCGTCATGCCGTCCGATTTCTTTGTGGCCACAGCCCATACCACATCGAGCAAGCCGGAAAAGACCAGCAGCGTCCAACCTGTTGCATGGCTCATGCGGCGGCCCTCGCAAAGCGATCCGCAATATCCCGGAGGGCTTCGCCCGCACGCTCGGCAGCAGCGCCCACGCCTTGCGGGTTGCCAGCGATTGGTCCGACCGGCACGATCTCGGCCCCGACGAGGCCGATGAACTTCAGCGCCTCTTTCAGATAAGGCGTTGCGAGATCCGGACGCCCCCACGACGGCCCCTGGGAGAAATCCCCGGCGCTGGCGAGGATAGCGACGACGGGTCGTGCCCGAAGCAAGGGCGTGTAGCCCGTTGTGGGGTGGAAGCTGAAGCTCAGGCCAGGCTGCGTCACCAGGTCGATATAGTGTTTCAACCGGTACGGAATGGACAAATTCCACATCGGGCTGGAGATCAGTATGGCGTCGGCAGTGTCGAGGTTGTGAACCAACTCCTCGATCCGAGTCCAGGCGGCGGCCTCGTCATCGGTCAAGGCGCGCCCGGCAAGCCGGGCATATTTGGCGGCAAGCAGCGGGCCGTCGAGATGCGGCAGCTCCGCGCTCCAGACGTCAAGTTCCGCAACCCTCAGGTCAGGGACTTTGCCCTGCAGCGCAGCGACAAAGCCGTCGGCAGCCTTGCCGGAATGTGAGAGGCCATCGCGAGGCGACGCCTTGATATGAAGTAGCTTGATCATTTCGGGCTCCTACGGGTGATCTGATCAAGATTGTAGATTTGCATCCTTGCGAATTAATAGGCAAAATTTGCGAAACCAATTCGCACTGATGCGAAAATGCTTTCAACGGACGACATCCTCCTGATCGGCATGCTGGCGCGGATGGGTAAGCCAGGCCCGGCCGCGGCAGCTCTCAATATTCATTTGGCGACGCTCTATCGCCGGCTGAAGGACCTGGAGCAAGAAGCCGGCACTCCCATATTTCAGCGGATCGATGGTCGCTATCATCCAACGCCGCTCGGTAGCGAGTTCGTTCGAGCGGCGAGTGCCATGGAAACCACGCTGGCAGAAGCAAGGCGGCAGTTGTCGGGTGGAACGCAACGGCTCGAAGGACGCATCACCATCACGACGGCAGACACGCTGCTCGCCATGGTGACCACGTTGCTGCCGCCCTTCCGCGCGCAGCACCCCGGAATCAGTTTCGAGCTTGTTGTCTCGAATGGGTTCGCCGATATGTCCCGTTATGAAGCGGAGGTGGCGATCCGGCCAACGAGATCGCCACCGGAAACACTTGTGGGCCAGCGCGCCGGGACTTTCGGTTACGGGATCTACGCCGCTGCGAGCGATGCCGAAGGCTTGCCGTGGATCGTGCTCGATGACAGCCTGTCTGCAATCCCGTCTTCGCGTTGGCTTTCCGGCC
>CAZQLF010000306.1:0-3096 GCA_964594035.1 uncultured Rhodospirillaceae bacterium
GGGGTGGGGGTGTCAACGGGAGAGCGGGCGGAATGCCGGGCGGTAGGGGCCTTGGGCCCCGGGGGGGTGGAGAGCAACGATCTCCGGCGGTTTCGGTTCCACCGCTCCGCGATACTTGGCGAGTGTCAGATCGTCGACGCGCCCGCCGGTAAGGGAAATGGATCCCAGCAGACTGTCGGAATGGATCGCAATACGCTTGCTGTCGGCGAGAGCCTGGGGCCGCGGCGTGAAGGCAGCGGCAGGCGCTGTCGCCGGCGCTGCCGGCGCGCTGGGCTGGCCGTTGGACCCCGTGGTGCTGCTGGCGCCCGGATTCGTCGTGCTCGACGGCGGGGCCGTGAGTTGCGGCGAGGAAAAGTATGTCGGCATGAAATGCGGCAGCACGACCAAGACCAGGGCCAGGTTCCCGAGGGAGAGCACCGGGAAAGGAATGATGTTGCGCGGCTGGTCCATGATCGGCTCTCGCGACGGACTTAGTGCGCCGCGTGGGGACCGCAAGGCGGCACCGGGTCATAGCCATGGCCGCCCCAGGGGTGGCAGCGCAGCAGCCGCCGGGCCGCGAGCACCGTTCCGCGCTGCAGGCCATGAGCCAGCACGGCATCGGCTGCGTATTCCGAGCAGCTCGGCGTGAAGCGGCAGCCGCGCGGCAACATCGGCGAGATCGTCCACTGATAGAGGCGGATCGGCAGGATGGCCGCGTGCCGCCAGATCTGGGCTGTGCTCATGCGCGATAGACTCCGAGGCGCTTCAGCCCTGCCGTCAAATCGCCCAACAGGTCGCCAAAGGGCCGCTCGAGCGTCTCCAGCCGGGCAATCAGGACATAGTCGTGGTCCATGGCGGCGTGATCCGGCAGCACCGCGGCGGCCGCGGCCCGAAGGCGCCGGCGCGCACGGTTGCGCGCCACGGCATTGCCGACCTTGCGGCTGGCGGTAAAGCCGACACGCAAGGTGCTGCCTGCCTGCGGCAGGGCCTGCAGGATCAAACCAGGTGCAACCGATTTACGGCGGCCGGATGCGACCTTCAGGAATTCAGACCGTCGGGTGAGGCGCTCAAGTTGCGCCATCGGACGACTTAGGCGCTAAGACGCTTGCGTCCCTTGGCCCGCCGATTGGCGACGACCTTGCGGCCGCCCACAGTGGCCATCCGGGAACGATAGCCATGGCGACGCTTGCGGACGAGCACACTGGGCTGATACGTGCGCTTCACGTTGAAACTCCGTTGCGAAAGAGCGCTAAATCAAAGGAATTGCCGCGGCTGTATAAGGGCTTGGCCCCCTGGAGTCAACGCTTCGCCGCGCCGCAGGCGCTTCACAAGGCGCTCACCTCAGTGTGACGGGCCGATGCTGGTACGGCCCGGAATGCGATGATATGTCAGGGCGATGGCGGACACACACCCCAAATCCGTCGAAAAACACAGCGTCGGGCGGCGGCTACCGCTGTTGGCGATCATCCTGGCGGCTGGCCTGTTCTTCGCCTTCGGCCTGCAGCGCTATCTCTCCCTCGATGCGCTCCGGACCAACCGCGACTGGATCTATTGGCAGGTCACCGACCATCTGGCCGCGGCTCTTGCCATCTATGCGCTGATCTACGCCGGCATCGTGACCCTGTCGCTGCCCGGCGCCACCATCCTGACCCTGGCAGGGGGCTGCATGTTTGGCCTGTGGCCAACTTTGGGAGTCACTGTCGCCGCCGCCACCCTGGGCGCCACCCTGCTCTTTCTTGCCGCACGCACCGCGCTTGCCGATCTGTTGCGCGCGCGGGCGGCGCCCTGGCTCAAGCGCCTCAGCGCCGGCTTTCGGGAAAATGCCTTCAGCTATCTGCTCTTTCTGCGCCTGGCGCCGGCCTTTCCGTTCTTCGTCGTCAATCTGGTGCCCGCATTCCTTGGCATGCCGCTGCGCACCTTCGTGCTCGCCACATTCATCGGCATCATCCCCGGCACTTTCATCTATGCCAGCGTGGGCGCTGGCCTCAAGACCCTCGTCTTCAGCAATCAGCAGTTCTCTCTTGGGGAAATACTCACCCCGCAAATCCTCACTGCGCTGATCGGGCTTGCCCTGCTCTCGCTCCTGCCCGTTGCTTACAAGGCCTGGCGCAAGCGGCGATGAGCGGCCTCCTGACACCCGACATCTGCGTCATTGGCGCCGGCACCGGCGGTCTGGTGGTTGCGGCCGGCGCCAGCCAGCTGGGGGCGGCGACCGTGCTGATCGAATCCCACCAAATGGGCGGCGATTGCCTCAACACCGGCTGCGTGCCATCGAAATCGCTGCTGGCGGCGGCAAACGCCGCCGTCGGCCATCGGCGCGCCGCACAGTTCGGCCTGGACCAGACGGGCCCCCGCATGGATTTCGCCAAGGTGCAGCAGCATGTGCGTGGCGTGATCGCCGCAATCGCCCCAAACGATTCGCAAGAGCGCTTCACCGGGCTCGGCGTCACCGTGCTGCGGGAAGCCGCTCGTTTCACCTCGCCCAATGAAATGGTGGTCGGCGATAGGCGCATCCGCGCCCGGCGTTTTGTCATCGCCACGGGCTCCGCCGCCTTCGTTCCGCCCGTGTCGGGCCTGGCAGATGTGCCTTACCTCACCAACGAGACGATCTTCGACATCGAGCGCCTGCCGGATCATCTGCTCATCATGGGCGGCGGCCCGATCGGCTGCGAACTGGCCCAGGCCTTTGTCAGGTTGGGCGCGAAGGTCAGCCTCGTCGAAATGGCGTCGATCCTTCCCAAGGACGATACCGAGGCGGTGGATGTGGTTCGCCGCGCCCTGCTGCGCGATCGCGTTGGGCTCTATGAAGGCCACAAGGTGGTGAGGGCCGCAGGCGCCGGCGGCGCCATCGCGCTCGATATCGAAAAGGATGGATCGCAGCAGCGTCTCGAAGGCTCGCATCTTCTGGTGGCCGCGGGCCGGCGGCCGCGCGTCAACGATCTCGGCCTGGAGTTGGCCGGCGTCGCCCATAGCGAGAAGGGGATTGCCGTCGACCGGCGTTTGCGCACCAGCAACAAGCACATCTACCCCGTTGGCGACGGTCTTGGCCGGCCACAATTCACCCATCTTTGCGGCTAATCCGCCCGCCATGTCCATCCGTAACACCTTTTTCGCCCT